>JAFTGG010000154.1 GCA_017458025.1 Oscillospiraceae bacterium
ATGCCCGGCACGATCCTTGACGTCAAGGTCAGCAACGGCCAGGCGGTCAAGGAGGGCGACCTCCTCTTTATCCTCGAAGCGATGAAGATGGAGAACGAAATCTTCGCTCCCGCTTCCGGCACCGTTTCCTCCGTCGCAGTCCAGAAGGGCGCTTCCGTCAACCCGGGCGACACGCTGTGCGTGATCGGATAACGGCTTCGCCGTTTTCCGATCCGTGTGATCGCCGTTTCGCGCCCGCCGCTGGCGCGGCAGCCTCGGCCCAAAGGAACGGGCCCCGGCAGGCTCCGCGGGAATATGTGGAGCCGACCGCGAAACATGGCTGATGTCACAGGCGGAGCCTGCGACATAGGAACGCATTTTTAAACTGTGATGAAAGGAAAGCTGGAAATATGCAAGCTATTTTGAACTTCGCGCAGCAGACCGGCTTCTATATGTTCTCGCAGGGCGGCAATTGGAAGATGCTCATTATGATCGCGATCTCCTTTGTTCTGCTCTACCTCGCGATCGTCAAGCAGTTCGAGCCGCTGCTTCTGCTCCCCATCGCATTCGGTATGCTGTGCACCAACCTCCCCGGCGCGGATATGTTCCACGAGATCATCTTCGCCGGCGGACACGTCCACTGGGATATGCTCCACGGCGACCCGCTTCAGGCGTCGGAGCTGCTGGAGCTGCTCCGGAGCGTGGACCTCACCGACCCGCAAAAGAGCGCGTCGATGATCGACGTGATCACGCCTTACGCGAGCCAGCTCTACGCCGCCGCGCTCGACTGCGCCAACACGAATTTCGGCGCCGGCTCGCTGGAGCAGCTCATCGCGCAGTTCTCCGGCTCCGGCGTGACCGCGCTGGAAGCCCAACTGCAGGGCATCGCCGCGGTGCAGGAGACCGCCGCCGCCTACGGCATGGAGATGGGCGCGGTCACGGTCACGGCGGGCCTGCTCGATATCCTCTACCTCGGCGTCAAGCTAGGCATCTATCCGTGCCTGATCTTTATGGGCGTCGGCTCGATGACCGACTTCGGCCCGCTGATCGCGAACCCGAAGTCTCTGCTGCTGGGCGCCGCCGCGCAGCTGGGTATCTTCATGACCTACGTCGGCACGCAGTTCTTGGGCTTTACCTATCGTGAGTCCTCCTCCATCGGCATCATCGGCGGCGCGGACGGCCCGACGGCGATCTACGTCACGTCGCGTCTCGCCCCGCATCTGCTTGGCCCCATCGCCGTCGCCGCGTACAGCTATATGGCGCTGGTGCCGGTCATTCAGCCGCCGATCATGAAGGCGCTGACCACCCAGGAGGAGCGCAAGATCAAGATGCGCCCGCTGCGTCAGGTCAGCCAGAAGGAAAAGATCATCTTCCCGATCATGATTACCGTGTTCGTCGCCCTGCTGGTGCCCTCCGCGGCGCCGCTGGTCGCGTGCCTGATGCTCGGCAACCTCGCCAAAGAGTCCGGCGTCGCCGACCGCCTGCAAAAGACGATGGGCAACGAGCTGATGAACATCGTCACGATCTTCCTCGGCTTTACCGTCGGCGCGACGGCGACGGCGACGACCTTCCTCTCTCTCCAGACCATCGAGATCATGGTCATGGGCGTCGTGGCCTTCGGCTTCGGCACCGCGGGCGGCGTGCTGCTCGCCAAGCTCATGAACGTGTTCCTCAAGGAGAAGATCAACCCGCTGATCGGCTCCGCGGGCGTCTCCGCCGTCCCGATGGCGGCGCGCGTTTCGCAGGTCGTCGGCCAGAAGGAGAACCCGTCGAACTTCCTGCTCATGCACGCTATGGGCCCGAACGTCGCGGGCGTGATCGGCTCCGCCATTGCGGCGGGCACGCTGATGGCCCTGTTCGGCTAAGGGGAACGGCCTTGACGCCATTTTTCTCTTTTCTTGAAAGAGAAAAGCGGCTTCAAGCTTACAAAAAAGAGAAACGCTCACGGTACGTTGTGCCGTGAGCGTTTTGCTTCAGGGGTGAAACGCGGCCTTGCTTTGCTGCCGCGGTGGCACGCTGCCGGTTTTGCGCCGATGGCGCGTGCGCCGTTCGTGGATACGCCTGCGTTTTTTCTTGTGTTTGGTTAGATACGATAGTATAATACTAATATGCGACTAAAAGTGGCAAAGGCTTGCGAGCAGAATTTTTGTCAGGCAAGGCGGAGGACGCAGTCGGGCTGACGCCCGCCAAGGACGACAACACAGCGTGGCAGAAATTATGCCGCAAGGAATGTCTTGTTTTAGTTGCATATTAGTATAATATCAACAAGCTTTTGATCAGGAGGTTGCCCTATGAACTACAACGAACTGACGCCCGCGCAGGCAAAAGAGGAATACGCCAAGACGCTTGCCGAGTATGAAGACATCAAGGCCAGGGGCCTTAAGCTCAACATGGCGCGCGGCAAGCCCAGCAAGCAGCAGCTCGACCTCGTGAGCGATATCCTGACCGTGCTCTCCGATCCCGCCGACTGCGTCGACGACGGTATCGACGCGCGCAATTACGGCGAGCTGGCGGGCCTGCCCTGCGCGCGGCGTTACTTTGCGGACGTGCTCGGCTGCAAGCCGGAGCAGGTGTTTGCCGGCGGCAGCGCCAGCCTGACGCTGATGTACGATACGATCGCCAAGGGCGTGACCCACGGCCTGCTCCACAGCGAGAAGCCGTGGTCGCAGGAGACGGGGCTCAAATGGCTCTGCCCCGCGCCGGGCTACGACCGCCATTTCAAGATCACCGAGAGCTTCGGCTTTGAGCTTATCACGATCCCCATGACCGAGGAAGGCCCCGACATGGACAAGGTCGAGGAGTACGTCAAAGACCCCAAGGTCAAGGGCATCTGGACCGTGCCGAAGTACTCCAACCCCGACGGCGTCATCTACTCCGGCGAGACGATCCGCCGTCTCGCGTCGATGAAGCCCGCCGCGCCGGACTTTCTGCTGATGTGGGACAACGCGTACGGGATTCACGAGTTTACGGGCGACTATGTTCCGTTCCCCGATATCCTGAGCCTCTGCGAGCGGTACGGCAACGCCGACATGGTGTTTGAATATGCCTCCACGTCGAAAGTGACGCTCCCGGGCGCGGGCATTTCCTGCTTCGCGTGCTCCGAGGCGAACATGAAGCACATGCTCGGCCTCATGGGCGTCCAGATGATTTCCTACGACAAGGTCAACCAGCTCCGCCACGTCAAGTATTTGAAGGATAAGGCGCACACGCTGGAGCTGATGAAAAAGCACGCGGCGATCATGGGCCCGAAGTTCCGTCTCGTGGTGGACATTCTCGACCGCGAGATCGCGCCGCGCGGCCTTGCGACCTGGCACGACCCCAAGGGCGGGTATTTCGTGTCGGTGAACGTCAAGTCCGGCTGTGCGAAGCGGACATGGGAGCTGTGCCGCGACGCGGGCCTCGTGATGACCGACGCGGGCGCGACCTTCCCGTACGGCAAGGACCCGCGGGACAGCAACATCCGCGTCGCGCCGAGCCTCCCGCCGCTCGATGAGTTGGAGCAGGCGATGGAGGTGTTCTGCGTCTGCCTGAGATTGGCGGCGCTGGAGCAGCTCACGAAATAAGCAAAAAAATGACGGCGCTCAGCCGTCATTTTTTTGCGCCCTGCACCATCGCCACACGCCGAGCGTCGTGACGAGCAGCCAGACGAACAGCGCGAGGAATATATAGTCGGCAACGGTGAAGAGCAGCGCGCGCAGGAAATAGTGGCCATGCGCTTCCAGCTCCATGACGATGCGCAGCCGTGCGGATCGATAGAGCGGCAGCCGCGGCACGAGCCGGCGCAGCGCGTACAGCGCCCACCCCGCGATCAGGAACGCCTTGCGCTTTTTGGCCGGCTCGTACCGCTCCGCGCGATAGGCGCGCAGCGTCAGGACGGCCAGCAGCGCCATGACGAGAAACTGACCCCACGCGATGGCGAGGCGGGCGTAATTCTGCTGCGGCGTCCATTGCATAGTAAAGAAGATTGTTCTCCACGTCAGCCCCGTCGCGTAGCGCAAATACAGATCGACGCAGAGATACGCCGCCCAGCCGCACCAAAGGCCCGCGCGTTTTTTCGCGTTCAGGCAGATGACGCCGCAGAGCAGGAAGCACACTCCGTAGAGCAGCCCCTCCAAAGCGCCGCTGAGCAGAAACAGGCCGAACGAGACGAGCCCGCCGAAGCACAGCAGGATGACCCCGACAATTTTCTTCGTATCGCGCGCCGGACGCTCGACGATGATCGTCTGCACGGGCGGCGGCTCGGGCGCGGGCTTCTCCGCCGTCTGGCCCTTGACCAGCTCGTCCAGCGTCACGCCGAACAGCTCGCTCATCTGCACGAGCTTGCCCAGCTCCGGCACGCTGCCGTTCGTCTCCCACTTCGACACCGACTGCCGCGACACGTCCAATGCCTCGGCCAGGTCGCCCTGCGACATGTTTCGTTCTCCGCGCAGCCGCGCGATGCTTTCGCCCAACGTCATACGTTTTCCTCCGTGGATTTGATGGATTCAGCATACCCGAAGCGCGGCGCAAAGTCCACCAAGCGCGCTTGAAAATTTAGCAACCGCCGGTTGCGGGCGCAAAAAATGACCGCGTCAGCGGCCATTTTTGCGCGTTTACCGCGCGTTGTACGCCTGAATCCCCAGCGCCAGCAGGTCCATCGCGCGCTCCAGCTTTTGCTGCTCGATGACGTAGGCGATGCGGATCTCGTTGCGCCCCTTGCCGGGGGTCGCGTAGAACGGCTCGCCGGGGGCGAACATCACCGTGTCGCCGTGGTCGTCGAACTCCTGTAAGAGCCACGTCTGGAACTTGTCCGCGTCGTCCACCGGCAGCGCCGCCATGAGGTAAAACGCGCCCTTCGGACATTCGCACACCACGCCGGGAATTTCCTTGAGCTTGCGCACGACCGTGTCGCGGCGGCGCTTGTACTCCTCGCGCACGGCGGCGAAGTATTCGGGGCCGACGCTGTAGAGGCGGGCGCAGGCGGTCTGGTCCAGCGTCGCCACGCACAGCCGCGCCTGCGCGTACTTCATCGCGTGGCCCATCAGCTCCTTGTTGCGGGTGATGAGGCAGCCCACGCGCGCGCCGCAGGCGGAGAAACGCTTGGAGCAGGTGTCGATGATGACGACGTTTTCCGCCGCGTCCTCGAACTCGCCGAAGGAGCGCAGCCCCTCGCCGCCGTAGACGAACTCGCGGTACGCCTCGTCCGCGATGAGGAACAGGCCGTGCTCCTTTGCAAGATCGACGAGCATGCGCATCTCCTCCGTGGTGAGCACCGTGCCGGTGGGGTTGCCGGGGTTGGTCAGCAAAATGGCGCGGGTGCGCCCGTTGATCTCGGCTTCAATGCGCGCGCGGTCGGCATACCAATATCCGTCCTCGGGCCTGGTGTGGACGGGGTGGATCGCCGCGCCGCAGGTGTACGCCATAGTGCTGTAGTTGGGGTAGAACGGCTCGGGGATCAGGATCTCGTCGCCGTCGTCGAGAATGCACTGCATCGTGATGGCCAGCGCCTCGCTGCCGCCGGTGGTAATCAGAATATCGTCGGCGTCGAAGCGCATGCCGAGCTTGTCGTAGTAGCCCTGAATGGCGGCGACCAGCGCGGGCAGGCCGGGGGAGGCGGTGTACGCCATGACGGGCGAGGAGAACTCGCGCACCGCGTCAAAAAACGCGCGCGGCGTCTCCACGTCGGGCTGGCCGATGTTGAGATGGTAAATGGTCTTGCCCCGCTTCTGCGCCGCCACCGCGTAGGGATAGAACTTGCGGATAGGGGAGAGCTGGCATTTTTCGACCTTGCTCGAAAATTTCATGGCAGTACCTCCTTCGTCAGTATTTTGCCGTTTAGCTGGGCGAGCGCCAGCGCGTCGCCCTCGTATCGGAGCTTGAGCGAGAAAAACGGCTCGCCGGAATCGAGCAGCCGCAGAAAGATCTTGTCGCCCTCCCAGAGCTTGAGCGACAGGAGCTTTTCTTTCTTGATCCACTTGAGCTCGCCCTCGTCGCACTCTTTGAGCTCGCCGGTCCATCGGTCGGCGGTGAACAGGTGCATATACTCCGTCTCCCAGGCGTCGGAGAGGAACGTGACGATGCCGCGGTAGCGCCAGCGCGTCAGCGTCAGGCCGGTTTCCTCCTCCGCCTCGCGGAGCATGCAGTCCTCGGGCGCTTCGCCCGGCTCGAACTTGCCGCCCACGCCGATCCACTTGTCGTGATTGAGGTCGTTTTCCTTTTTCGTGCGGTGGAGCATCAGGTACTCGTCGCCGCGCTCGATATAGATCAGCGTCGAGTTAACGGCGCGAAACACAGTATCGCTCATGGTGATTGCCTCGCAATAAAATCTCCGTTTATTATATCTGAAAACGCGCCGTTTGACAAGCGCGACCTTCATCGGTACAATGGAGAAAAGGAGGGACGCTCATGAAGAAGGTTGGAAAAGCGGTCCTGCGCGTGCTCGGCGGCGTTCTCGCCGTTTTGCTGTGCGCGCTGCTGGTATTGTATATCGTCCCGCTGACGGAGACGGAGGACAAGACGGCCGTCGACGGCTCGGCGGAGTGGATGGCGGCGCTCGACGACGGCCTGCCGCTGAGCGAGGTCGTGCTGCCCGGCACGCACGACAGCGCGACGAAGTATGTGCAGCTCGCGTTCTTCTCCAAGTGTCAGGCGAAGGACATCGGCGCGCAGCTCGAAGCGGGATACCGGTATCTCGATATCCGGCTCGGTACGACGGGCGGCGGCGACGAATGGTTCAAGCTGATGCACGGCTTTACGAGCTGCAAAACAGGAGCGGCGCCGTGGTCAGACGCGCTGTATATCGGCAAGGTTCTTCAACAGTGCTATGATTTCCTCGACGCGCACCCGACGGAGACGGTCGTGTTCGCCGTTAAGCAGGAGCATGGCGGCCTGCCCGACGGAGCCTTTGAAAGCGATCTGGATGCTGTGATCCGCAGCGTGTATGAGCGTTCCGACCGTTGGCTGCTGACCGACCATATCCCCACCGTCGGCGAGGCGCGGGGCAAGCTCGTGCTGATGCGGCGCTACGAGGACGCAGCGGGGCTCGGCGCGGAGAGCGGTATTCCGCTCCTCTGGGAGGATCAGGGCGGACACGACGACGTGAGCCTCAACACCGTCGCCAGCGACAACGGCAGCTACACGCTCTGGGTGCAGGACCGCTTTAAGTACGATTTGGGCGACAAGTGGGCGGCGTTCACCGCGGGCATGGCGGCGGGCGAGACCGGCGCGGACGCGGCGTCCGTTAACTTCCTCAGCACCAACGGCACGGCGGCGTACGGGCACCCCTACAAGTACGCCAAGGACCTCAACGCGCGCCTCGCGGCGCTGCCGCAATCGCAACTGCGCGGCTGGGTGATCGTCGATTTCGCGGCCGCGCCGCTGGCGGAGCATATTTACGGCGCGAATTTCGCAAATTAACGCTTGACTTCATCTGGATTTTTGCATATAATAACCCTCGTTGCCCGACACGGATACGCAGTGGTATCGAAGTGGTCATAACGAGCACGACTGGAAATCGTGTGGTCGCCAAAAGCGGCCCGAGGGTTCGAATCCCTCCCACTGCGCCAGAAAAAAGAGGACTTGCCTGCGCAAGTCCTCTTTTTTCATCGCATCGTGTGCATAAAGTCGTACAAAGCGGTATCCATTGCGGCGCCCGCTTGCTGCATGGCGCGGCCGACACCCGTCCGCATGGCTTTCCGGTTCACAGCGACCATCGCACCGATTGCCGCGCCGGCGACCGCGCCGGCGCCCATCCCGCGTAAGAAAGCGGTGGTTTCCATTTCGATCACACTCCTTTGTCCACGAAAGCAGTATGCCCGAAAAAATCCGGAAAATGCCGCGCGGCGATTGCCAAAATGCGGCGCTTCCATTATAATATGGCAAACAAAGAAAAAAGCGAGGAACGCCCATGACCACCGTGTATCTCATTCGCCACGCCGAGGCGGAAGGCAATCTCTACCGCCGCGCGCACGGGCATTATGACAGCACCGTCACCGACAACGGGTACCGCCAGATCGCGGCGCTCGCGAAGCGGTTCGAGCACGCGCGCATCGACGCCGTGTATGCGAGCGATCTGACGCGCACACGGACGACCGCGCTCGCGCTCACGCGCGTCCACGGCCTGCCGCTGCACACGACCGAGCGGCTGCGCGAGGTCGGCGTCGGCGTGTGGGAGGATAAAACGTGGACGTGGCTGACAAGGTTCGACAAACCGCGCCTGCTCAAATTCAACACCGACGCGGGCAACTGGCGCGTCGAGGGCGCGGAGACCATGCAGCAGGTCCGCGCGCGCATGACGGGCGCTTTGCGGGAGATCGTCGCCGCGCACCCGGGGCAGACCGTCGCGGCGTTCAGCCACGGCATGGCGCTTCGCATGCTGGTCGGCACGCTGCAAGGGCTTTCCATCGCGGAGATCGACAAAACAGGCCACGGCGAAAACACGGCGGTGACGAAGCTGGAGGCGGACGAGAACGGTATCCGCGTCGTTTACGCGATGGACGCGTCGCACTTGCCGGAAGCGCTGACGACGCTGCACAAGCAGCTCTGGACGAAGACCGAGGGCGGCATCGAGCCGGGCGTCTGGTTTGCGCCGGACGGCGCGAGCGAGGGCCGTTTTGACGTGATGCGGGAGGACGACCGTGTCGGCGCGGTCGCGGTCCGCCAGGCCGGGGACGGCGTCGCGGAGATCGAGGAGCTCTGGCTCGACGAGGGCGCGCGGGGGAGGAACCTCGGTATCCGGCTCGTCGGGCAGGCGATCTCCTACGCGCGCGCCGCGGGCTGCGACACGCTCCGCGTCGCGCTCCCGCGCGGCGACGCCGCC
>JAFTGG010000155.1 GCA_017458025.1 Oscillospiraceae bacterium
AACAGCATTATGAAA
Source organism: Oscillospiraceae bacterium (assembly GCA_017458025.1). Lineage (GTDB taxonomy): Bacteria > Bacillota > Clostridia > Oscillospirales > Oscillospiraceae > Hominicoprocola. The sequence goes on from JAFTGG010000155.1 coordinate 16, forward strand.
ATTGACAAGCGGAAAATATCATGTATAATTTAGCTAAGCCTTGTTTTAAAAATGGGCAACGTGCCCCATGGCGAGGGATTTTTTGCCAGACAAGGCGGATTTGACGCGGCACCACTTTGTGTATTGCAAGAAAAATTGCCGCAGTATGGCGGAAAAAGACCCGCCGTATGGGCATGTCGGCATTTATCAAACAAGGCCTTGTGCTGAAAAAAGCGGAGGGATATCGGTGAAAATCAGCCGGAAAAAGATCGAAAGCGCGCTTGATAAGAGGTCGGATCGGGCGAAGGAATATTTGAGCAGCGAGCATAAGCTGGACAGGCTTCTGAACCGGTTAGAAAGAAAGCTGCGAAAAATTCCCAAAATAGGCAATAAAGTCGGCGATCAGGTCGCTTATATAGCGCCTTTTGTTTCTATGGTGAAAAGCTATACAAGAAAAGAGTATACAGACGTACCGGTTGGAACGATCATCGGAATTGTTTGCGCCTTTCTTTATGTGGTAAGTCCCCTGGACATGATTCCGGATTTTATCCCGATCATTGGTTTGGCCGACGATGCGGCGGTGTTGGCGTTCTGCATCAGTATGGTTCAAAGCGATGTGGATGATTACCTTGAATGGCGCCAAACAAGCGCTCCGTTATAACTCTCTGCTCTTTTCAATTTTAAGGCACCCGCTAAATGAATACTGAACTGTTATAGCGCCGCAAGGCGCGTTGCATTTCGTATGAGACGCGCCGATATGCGCAGCACAGCGGCTGCAATGAAAATATCTTATTTTCATTGCAGAATCGTATCACTTGTCAAAGCTGTCTCAAATATAAATACAGGGAGGGCATCGTCATGCATGAGCTCGAACGTCAATACCATATCCACTGCGCCCCGGGTGAGGTGGGCCGTTACGTCATTCTGCCCGGCGACCCGGGCCGCTGCGCGTCCATTGCGGCGTACTTTGACGATGCGAAGCTGATCGCGCAAAACCGCGAGTACACGACCTATACCGGCACGCTGCTGGGCGAAAAGGTCAGCGTCTGCTCCACGGGCATCGGCGGCCCGTCGGCCTCGATCGCGATGGAGGAGCTGCACCAACTCGGCGCGGACACATTCGTGCGCACCGGCACCTGCGGCGGCATTGATCTGGACGTCAAGTCCGGCGACATCGTGGTCGCCACCGGCGCGATCCGCTATGAGCACACCTCGGTGGAGTACGCGCCCATCGAGTTCCCCGCCGTTGCCGACCTCAGCATCGCGATGGCGCTGGCGGAGGCGTCCAGAGCGCTGGGCTACACGACCCACAGCGGCGTCGTGCAGTGCAAGGACAGCTTCTACGGCCAGCACAGCCCCGAGAAGAGCCCCGTGTACTACGAGCTGCTGAACAAGTGGGAGAGCTGGAAGCGCCTCGGCGTCAAGGCAAGCGAGATGGAGTCCGCGGCGCTGTTCGTCGTGGCGGCGGCGCTGCATGTCCGCTGCGGCTCCTGCTTCCACGTCGTATGGAACCAGGAACGCGAAAAAGCCGGACTCGATCAGGATATGAGCGAGGACACCTCCGCCGCCGTCAAGGTCGCGGTCGAGGCGCTCAAGCGCGTCATTGCGGAGGACAAGGCCGCCAAATGAGCAAAAAGACCATCGGCATCATCGGCGGCATGGGGCCGTTAGCGACCGCCGACCTGTTCCGGAAAATCGCCTTACACACCGACGCCGCCTCCGATCAGGAACACCCCCGCGTCGTCATCGACTCCAACACCGACATCGCCGACCGCACGGCGGCGCTGCTCCACGGCGGCGCGGACCCCGTGCCGGAAATCGTAAAAAGCGCGAGGCGGCTTGAGAGCATCGGCGCGGACTTCCTCGTCATGCCCTGCAACACCGCGCACGGCTTTTACGACGCCGTCGCGGCGGCGGTGGAGATCCCCGTGCTGCACATGATCGCGCTGACCCGCGACGCGCTCAAAGCAAGCGGCGTTCAAAAGGCGGGGCTGCTTGCCACCGACGGCACCGTCGAGACGGGCATTTATCAACAAACCTTCCGCGGCAGCGGCGTCGAGCTGCTGACGCCGCCCGCGGACGACCAGGCCGCCGTCATGGACCTCATCTACAACGGCGTCAAGGCGGGCGACCTCGCGCATGACGCGTCCGCGTTCCGCCGCGCCTGCGAAAACCTGCTCGGGCACGGCGCGGAAACGCTGATCCTCGGCTGCACCGAGCTGCCGCCCGCGTTCGAGCTTTATCGCCTCGACTATCTCAACACCGACCCGACGCTGGAGCTCGCGCTCGCCGCGATCCGCGCCGCCGGCTGCAAAGTAAAGTAAACAGGAGGACAAGCCTATGGCTTACGCCGACCAAATCTTCCGTCAGAACTGCCTCGATATTTTGAACCACGGCGTCAGGGACGACAACCTGACCGTCCGCCCGCATTGGGAGGACGGCGCGAGCGCCCACACCATCAAAAAGTTCGGCGTCGTGAACCGCTACGACCTGCAAAAGGAGTTCCCGATCCTGACGCTGCGCCGCACCTATTGGAAAAGCGCGGTGGACGAGCTGCTGTGGATCTGGCAGAAGAAGTCGAACAACGTCCGCGACCTCTCCAGCCATATTTGGGACGCTTGGGCGGACGCGAGCGGCTCCATCGGCAAGGCGTACGGCTACCAGTTGGGCGTCAGGCACCACTACAAGGAGGGCGACATGGACCAGGTGGACCGCGTGCTCTACGACTTAAAGCACAACCCCGCGTCCCGCCGCATTTTGACGAACCTTTACAACTTCGCCGACCTCAGCGAGATGGCGCTCTATCCCTGCGCCTACTCGATGACCTTCAACGTCTCGGGCGACACGCTCAACGCGATCCTGAACCAGCGCTCGCAGGACATGCTCGCGGCGAACAATTGGAACGTCGTGCAATACGCGGTGCTGGTCCACATGTTCGCGCAGGTCAGCGGGCTCAAGGCGGGCGAGCTCGTCCACGTCATCGCCGACTGCCACATCTACGACCGGCATATCCCCATCATCGAAAAGATGCTCGCGGAGCCCGAGCACCCCGCGCCGAAGTTCGCCGTCGATCCGTCGGTGACAGACTTCTACGCGTTCACAACGGACAGCTTTACGCTGGAAAACTACGAATATTCGCCGTTTGAGGATAAGATCCCCATTGCGGTCTGAGGTACTGCCATGCAAGCCATCGTCTGTATCAGCGAAAATTGGGGCATCGGCCGCGACGGGCAACTGCTGTTTCGCATCTCCGCCGACTTAAAGCGCTTCAAAGCACTCACCGTCGGCAAAACCGTCGTGCTCGGCTCCCGCACGCTGAAAACCTTCCCGAACGGCAAGCCGCTGCCGAACCGCCGCAGCATCGTCCTGACGCGCAGCGAAGCGCCCATCGGGGGCGCGGAGCTGGCGCACACGACGCAGGACGCGCTCGCCCTCGCGGGCGAGGACGCGCTCGTCATCGGCGGCGCGAGCGTCTACACGCTGCTGCTGCCCTACTGCGACCGCGTGCTCGTGACCAAGGTCTTTGCCGCGCCGGAGGCGGACAGCTTCTTCCCCAACCTCGACGCGCACCCCGACTGGCGCGTCGCGTCCGAGAGCGAGGTCATGGAGGAAAACGGGCTCAAATTCCAATATGTGGATTATATAAGGAAATAACTATGGAGATCAAAATCGATTGGCGCGAGCCGATCTTTAACGAAGCGACCGCGGCGGCGATCACGCCGATTGATACGGAAGACTTCTACGTCAAGGCGAACGAAATCGACCGGCTCAACCTTTACTTCGAGCTGGAGGCGTCCTTCCACAAATACGCCTCGGAGGGAAAGGACGAATTGGCGGCGCACCTCGCGTTTTTGATCGCGTTTTATCTGTTCATCGTGCTGACGCCGCCCGCCTCCTGCGAGCTGGCGCTCCACTACATCAACGAGGCGCTGCGGCTCAACCCGCTCCCCGAATACGAGGAATGGCTGGAGAACATCAAAGAGGGAAATTAGCGTCATGCCGAACATGGCCACCAACGTCCAATACATCAAGGGCATCGGCGAGCAGCGCGCCAAGTCGCTCCAAAAGCTGGGCGTCACCAATCTGCGCGAGCTGATCTCCTACTTCCCCCGCGCCTACGAGGACCGGCGGGAGTACCGGCGCATCGCCGACCTTATCCCCGGCGAGAACGCCTGTGTCCGCGCCATCGTCGCGACCGAGCCGAAGCTCTCGCACATCCGCAAGGGGCTCGACCTCGTCAAGCTTCGCGTTGTGGACGAATCGGCCGCGCTCGATTTGACTTATTTCAACCAATCCTACCTCAAAAACACGTTCCACACCGGCGAGGAATACGTCTTTTACGGCAAGGCAGAGGGCAATTTGCTGCGCAGGCAGATGGCGAATCCGATGTTCGAGCGCGAGGGCGCGAATCAGATCACGGGCCGCATCATGCCCATCTATCCGCTGACCGCCGGCGTGAGCCAAAGCCTGCTGTATAAGTCCGTCCGTCAGGGCCTCGACGCCTGCGCCGACGATCTGACCGACTTCCTCCCCGAGGA
>JAFTGG010000156.1 GCA_017458025.1 Oscillospiraceae bacterium
ATGCATTTCAGTATTATTGCGTCGCCAGCAGCGCCGCGCCGATGACGCCCGCCTTGTATCCGAGGGTACAATTCACGAGCTTCGCGTGCTTCTTCACATACGCGCCGCCGAACTCCTGCCGGCGCACCTCCTCGCGCAGCGGCGCGAGCAGCGCTTCGCCCTGGTTCGCCACGCCGCCGGAGAACGCGATGACCTCCGGAAAGAAGATGTTCACCACGTTCGTCACGCCCGAGGCGAGGTACTTGATATAGGTCTTGACGACCTCCGTGCCCGCCGCGTCGCCGCGCTCCTTCGCCATAAACGCCGTGCGCCCGTCGACCACGCCGTTCTCCTTCGCGATGGCGTGCATCTCGCTCTCGGGATAACGCGCCATCGCCTCCGTCGTCATGCGGATCGGCGCCGTCGCGGAGGCGTACGCCTCGAAGCAGCCCTTGCGCCCGCAGGTGCACGGCGCGCCGTCCTCCGCGATGACCATGTGGCCCAGCTCGCTCGCCGCGCCGGTGTAGCCGGTGAGCATCTTGCCCTCGATGACGACGCCGCAGCCAAGGCCCGTGCCGAGCGTCAGGATCACCGCGCTGTGCGCGCCTTTTCCCGCGCCGACCACCGCCTCCGCCAGCGCGGCGACGTTCGCGTCGTTGCCGAGGCGGATCTCATAGCCCGTGCGCGCCTTGAGCGCCGCGCGCAGGTCGTAGTGGATCAGATTCAGGTTAAACGCGCAGACGACCTCGCCGCTCTCGTCGTCCACGGTGCCCGGGCAGCCGAGCCCGACGCCGGCGAAGGTCTCGCCCTGCTCCAGCTCCTTGATGAGGATACCGATCTCGTCGGCAATTGCCTCCGGTCCGCGCTCGACACGCGTCGGGCGCGACGCTTCGCGGACGATCTCGCCCGCTTCGTTGACTACGCCGCCCTTGATGTTCGTTCCGCCGAGGTCAATGCCAAGATAGTTCATGTGGCCGCTCCTCTCTTTCGTATCAATTGTCAAATCGCGAAACCGCGCTCTTTGATAACGCTTACCACTTCGTCGACATACTTGCGGCAATCGGCGTCGCTCTCCGCCTCGACCATCACGCGGATCAGCGGCTCCGTACCGCTCTCGCGCACGAGAATACGCCCCGTGTCCCCGAGCGCGTCCGCGACGCGCCGGACCGCGGCCTGCACGGCCTCGTCCGCCTGCGCGGCGGCTTTGTCCTTCACGCGCACGTTCTCAAGCACCTGTGGATACATCGTAAAGCCCTCGCTGAGCGTGCTCATGGGCTTCTCCTTCGCGCAGAGCACCTCCATCAGCTTGAGCGAGGTCAAAATACCGTCGCCGGTGCTGGCGTACTTCGTGAAGATGATGTGCCCCGACTGCTCGCCGCCGAGACGGCAGCCGTGCTCGGTCATGTACTCGTAGACGTACTTGTCGCCGACCTTCGTCTTGGCATAGCCGATACCCAGCTCGTCGAACGCCTTGTAGAGCCCGAAGTTGCTCATGACCGTCGTCACGACCGTGTTCTTGAGCAGCTTGCCGCGCTCTTTCATGTATTTGCCGTAGATGTAGAGGATATGGTCGCCGGTGACGACGCCGCCCTTTTCGTCGACGGCGAGGCAGCGGTCGGCGTCGCCGTCGTAGGCAAAGCCCACGTCGCATCCGTTTTCTACGACGAATTTCCGCAAGCCCTCGATGTGCGTCGAGCCGGCGTTTTCGTTGATATTGAGACCGTCCGGCTCGGCGTTGATGACGAGCGTCTTGGCGCCCAGCGCGTCGAACACGGCGCGGGCAATGCTCCACGCCGCGCCGTTGGCGCAGTCGAGCGCGACCTTCTTGCCGCGGAACGAGTACACGCCCAGCGAGATGAGGTATCCGATATAGCGGTTGCGTCCCGCGACGTAGTCCACGGTGCAGCCAATCTCGTCGCGCCTTGCGTAGGGTACCTCCTCCGCGCCGTCGAGGTAGGCTTCGACCTGTTCGATGGTCTCCTCGTCCATCTTCTCGCCGTGGGAGTTCAAAAGCTTGATGCCGTTGTCGTAATAGGGATTGTGCGACGCGGAGATCATGATGCCGCAGTCAAACTCGTCCACGCGCGCGATGTACGCCACCGACGGCGTGGTCGTGACGTGCATGATATACGCGTCCGCGCCGGAGGCGACGATACCGCCGACGAGGCTGTACTCGAACATATAGCTGGAGCGGCGCGTGTCCTTGCCGATCACGATGCGCGCCTTCTCCCTTGCGCCCGCCGCGCGCTTCTTCTCGCCATAGTACCTGCCGAGGAAGCGTCCGATCTTATACGCGTGCTCCGCGGTCAGGCCCTCGTTCGCCTCGCCGCGGAACCCGTCCGTGCCAAAGTATTTACCCAATTTTCATACCAGCTTTCTGAAATGCTTGATTTTATGCTTTGTAACCGTTTGGATTCTGCTTTTGCCAATTCCAGGAATCCCTGCACATCTCCTCGATGCCGTACTCCGCCTCCCAGCCGAGCTCGCGCTTCGCCTTCTCGGGCGAGGAATAGCACGTCGCGATGTCGCCCGCGCGGCGCGGCTGAATGACGTACGGCAGCTTGAGGCCGTTCGCCTTCTCGAACGCGCGCACCACGTCCAGGACCGAGTAGCCCCTGCCCGTGCCGAGATTGTAAACGGCAAGGCCGCAATGCTTCTCCACCGCCGCGAGCGCCTTGACATGGCCGCGCGCGAGGTCGACGACATGGATATAGTCGCGCACACCGGTGCCGTCTGGCGTATCGTAGTCGTCACCGAAGATGTTCAGGTGGTCGAGCTTGCCGACCGCCACCTGCGTAATATACGGCATGAGATTGTTCGGAATACCGTTCGGGTCCTCGCCGATGCGTCCCGACGGGTGCGCGCCGATGGGGTTGAAA
>JAFTGG010000157.1 GCA_017458025.1 Oscillospiraceae bacterium
CTCGTCGGTGTATTGGGCCTGGAAGTCTACGATCTCGCGGTTTGCTCGATAAAACTCCTGCTCTGCCTTGTCCAGCTTTTTGTGTTTGCGTAGCTTGGATCGGATCCGCACGATGGCCGCGAATGTTGTCTCGCCGTCAATCTCGTTGAAGTAGCTGATAAACGTCCACCAGTGCAGATATTCCATACCACGCACGTCCGTCCCTGTGGTCTTGTTGATGGCGCTGACGATACGCGGGAAGTCCTGCTCCCATGAAACCAGCTTCGGTGACTTGCCGCCGCGATCCGGCTCGCCGCAGTTGAGGAACAGCATCAGCTCCCGCAGCGCGGCCTCGTAGTGCTCCGGCGGCATATCGCACAGTGCGGGATAGAAGATTACCAGTGCGCCGTATGCCTTATCCGCGTTCGTCAGCTCCATGTCGGACAGGACGGCGCAGATATCGAGCGCCGCCCGGTAGTCCGACCGGATGCTGTATTCCACGCCGCCAACCGTGGCGGTCTCGGGCAGCGTGTAGTTCATTTGCGGTATTTCTTTAGATATTTTTCGAGCCTCGGGTTGGTCGCTTTCTGCTCGCGGGCGAAAGTCGTGTCGATCTCGTCGATGACCGCCAGCAGCAGGTTTGCCCACACCGGCAGGCCTTTCGCGAGCGCGTAGACGTTCATGGTACCGAACACCGCCGCGCAGCAGCCCGCGCCGAGCGCGCCGTCGATCATCTCGCGCATCTCCGCGTCGCGTTTGCGCGCTACGGCGAAAATTTCGCGCCTGTCTCCGAGTTTTTCGACCTCCGCCTTGTAGGACTCCTGTTTGGAATCGAGGCCGTCAAACGTCGAAAAAAGCCGCTCCACGAACGCGCTGTCGGTCGGGTTAAACGTCAGCTCATAGCTTCCGTTGAGGCTGTAATTTTCGATGCCGCTTTCAATACTGAGGTCCTTCATGCGTTATCCTCAGCGGCCGCGCCGTCCGGCGTAAACGTGATCGCGCCGGTCTCGCTGTCCATCGCCGCCGTGCCGGTCGTGCGCGTGCCGCCCAAGGCGACCGTGATCGGCATGGAGATCTCCGCGCCGCCCTCGCCGCCAAGGCCGGTCGTCTCGAACGCGGAGGCGGCATAGCGCTCCGCGAACATCGCGTTTTCTGCCGTTCCGGCGTACTTGTGGACGATCAGGACGTCCTGCGCCGCCAGCGCCGCGTAATTCTGCTCCCTAATGGCGAGGTTCCAGAGCTTGACCGCCGCCGCGTCGCCGCTGTCCAGCGGCAGCGGGTCGAAGGTCTGCGTGATCTGGGGCTTTTTCATCGTCGTGCGGACGATGCCGAGGACGTCCGTGCTGCTCTCGCGCTGCCAGTCGTATTCCTCGCTGCTGTCCGGCACGCGGGAGCCGAGGGGCGACCAGACCGGCGCGGCGCTCGTGCCGGTGTTGAGGAGCAGGACCAGCAGCTCGCGGTCAATGGTCTGCCCCGCCGTGGTGTTAAACTTCAAATCAGTCATTTTTTGCATCTCCTTTTGTCAGTTTGGTTTTAGTACCTCGTAGGTCAGCTTGATCTGGATCGCGTGATCTTCGTCGCCGTTGTCCCAAGCGTTCCGTATCGCCGCGCGGCGCTGTGTTTCCAAACGAACGGCAGTACAGCCGTCCCCAAGATTGGGGAGGTTGCATCGGCTGCACACCCAATCGGCGAGTGCGTTGAGCGTTTCGTCGGCCTTCAGTCGTGCGTCGCCGCTATCTGCCGGCTGGACCCGATACCAGAGGGAAAAGCTCAACTGCGCCCGATATCCGCCGTCAATGAACTGTCGCGTTTTGTACGCGCCCTGTTCGATGTGCATGGAGATGCCAGTCACGCCCTCGTCCAACAATTCATAGCGGATTGCATCGACCGGCAGCGTCGAGTATTCATTGAGCCATTGCAGCACCGTCCGCGCAACTCGCGCTTCTTCCGAGGCGGAAACCAGAGCCGGTGCGCGCTTTGTTTTTGATTGTATCATCTGCGCCCCCCAATCTTTTTCAGGATTTCGTTTGTTGAGAACTCTCGCCACTTTTCAGCGTTCTCATTTTTGGCGCCCCAGAACCAATGCGCCTGCGCCTTTGGGTGGATCGTCTTTGTAAAGTGGATTCTGTCGTCCACGAGGAGCTTGCCCTCCTCAAAAACGGTGCGATAGCTGCCTTGGCGCGTTTTCCCGCGAAACAGCCAAAATGCCTGTTTCCCGCTACCCTGATAGGTGATCACGCTGCCCGAAACGCGTGTCATGCTGTTCATCCGTCCGGTTTTAGCAGGGACGAACGGCTCCGCGTCCCGCTCAGCTTGTTTTGCAAGGTCGTGCGCCACGTCGGAGAGGTCACCCACCGCCTCAACCAGCGCCGGGGAGAAGTAACTATTTACATAGACGTGCCACATTACGCACCGCCCACTTCCAGCGTCCAACCGTCAGGCGCGCCCGCATCGTTGAGTGAGACCTTTGTCACGCGATAGACGCCGTCATACCGGGCGGTGAGGCTTTCAAACGTGGAGTCATCTTCCTCCACGCGCCCGCGAACGATGAAGTCCTTGTTGACGTCCAGCGTCCACAGCACACTTCTGTCCTCTGCGTTCGCGTACTCCCGCGCGCCTACCCACTGCCGCGCCGCGCCGGTTAGTCCGTCAACGGCAGCGACAGACAACGGAATTTGCAGCGATATCCCGCTGAGTGGGTACGACGAGCTGGTCTGCGGACGCATCATGCCCGCCGCTGCGCGCGCCGCGTCGGAGGTCAGCAAGGACACGTTGGGTAATACGGTGATGTAGACGTCCTGTTCAAAGGTTCTCGGATCTTCGCGGATGTTGTAGACCGTAACGGTGCTACTGGACGCCTCTTCCCGCGCAAGCGTCAAATCCTGACACGCAGGGTAGACGCTGGGCAAAGCTTGGATCATGACGATCCGATACCGCACGTTCTGGATAACCGCCACGTCGTACTCCCGTATGTCATAAGGGCTTTGAGGAACGCGGATCACACGCTCGACGTTGTTGTAGTAGCTTTTGGTCGTCGCGTATCGGTCTAAGCTCATACGGCGTTCCGCGAAATTCAGCGTGACCTGCAAGGTCTCGATCACAGTAGGGTGGAGACTCGGATCGTTCCCGTCCTTAACGGCTGAATATATCTGAACCATTCCGTCGTTGAACGTCTGCGATATCTCACCCTTCGCCCGATACGGAGCTTTCCACTTGGTTGGCATACTCCGACACCCTCCTATCGTTTTGCAGCGCGAGGATTCGCGCCGTATAATTTGTCTCAAATACGTCAAGCGCTGCGTCGCGGGCATAACGCACATACTCCTTGACAAGCTCCCGTGCGCCGCCGGGGGAATGGTAATCCCCCGGGACGCCGAGCTTGTTGTCAATGTAAGACATGCCGTCCGCGATTAGGTCTAAATAGCGCTCATCGGTCGCCGCGTCGTCCCATGTTACGCCCAGTTGTGCCTTGACGTAGGGCAGAAGCAGCGCCGGAACCGAGTCGCTGCCGCTCATCGGCTCAGGACTTGGTCACGGTGACCTTGTACGTCCCTGTGGACGTACCGTCCTGCGCCGTGACCTTGATCTCGACGGCGTTGCTGCCGGCCTTCCACGTTAGCGCGGAGCCGTTCGCGGCGCTCTCGCCGTTGAGCGTGACCTCGATGGTCGCGCCGGCGTCGGCGGGCGTTGCGTTGATCGTATTGCTCGCGTTGGAGGTCGTCGCGGTATAGGCGTCGGTCTGCGAGTCAAACGCGGGGCTCAGGATCGCGGAGCCGAGAGAAAGCGCAGACAGCGTGACGTCGCTGCTCGGCGTCGAGGGAGAGACCTGCTCCACCTTCCACACCGCCGGCGTCAGCTCGGAGATATCAAGCAGCAGGAAAGAGTTGTTGTCCTTCGGCATGCCGTTGGCGTAGGTCTTGATGATGTAGGTGCGCTTGTCCTCGCCGAACTTGTACTCGTCGCTGTATTCGATGCGGCCGTCTTTGGCGATACCGGCGACGGCGAAGTAGCGCGGTGCGCTGCCGAGAACGGCCTCGCCGCGAGTTTCAAGCGCCTCTGTCGGGATAATCGTCATCGGATACGGCATCACGTCGTTGCGATAGGTGCCATCCGGCGCCTGCAGCGTGGTCGCGGGCATGACCTTCTCATAGTAGTCCTGAGGATTGACCAGCAGCACTACGTCACGGACAAGGCGCATCTTGCCGCTTGCGCCGCGCGCCAGCATGGACAGCAGCATGCCGATGGTTGCGGGCCGCAGATCGCTGACCTTGACCACGCTCTTGCGCGGATAGACGCCGTCGGTCACGGTCACGCCGGTACCGACCTGGCGCGTCATGCCGATGGGCATGGTCTTGCCGGTGCCGTCGACGATTCCGTATTCGAGGCCGGAGGCGAGCGCTTCATAAAGCACGTCGCGCACATAGGTGTCCAACCACTCAGGACCGAGCTCAAGACCCGGCTTGCAGACGAACATCAGCGCGGAGAGCTTATAGAGGCCGCTCTCGATGACGGAGAGGTTGGCGGCAAGCTCCTTGACGATGTCGTCGCATAGCTCGCCCCATTGGGCGCGTTGGAACTCGCTGCCGTCGACCAGGATGCGTGTGTTGCCCGTCACCTGCATGAAGTTGATCTTGGACAGCAGCGGGTGATTCTGACGGAGATCCTCGAACACGTCGTTGATCGTCGTGGTGGGAAAAGACTTGTCGATGTTGTTCAGCGCCTGCTTCGGGTCGTCGCTGCGCATTGCGGCGAGCACCGCCTGATAGTAATTGCGCTCGTCGCTCGTCAGCTGGCGGACGCCGCGCGCCGACAGGATCTGTGCGTCGAGCTGCGTCTGCGCGTCGGCAAGGCGCTGCTCATAATCACCGGCAATGGCTTGCGCCATTTCTTCAAGGCCCTGAGTCAGCTTTTCGGGGTCGTTGTCCTTGACGGCGTCACGGATCGTCTGGCGCGCGCACTCGCGCGTGATCGTCTTGATGTCATTGCTCTTCATATGGTTTTTATCCTTTCTCGAAATCAAAAGTTTTTGAACAGCGCCATCACGCTGTTTTGCGGTGTCTTGTCGCCCTCGCCCGCCGCTGTGAGCGTTTGTGACGGCTCGGCGGGCGTTTTCCCATCCGGAGCCGATGCGCCCGCCTGAGGCTCAATTTTGGGTGTGCCAGCGCGTGCTTGCGTCACACGCTGCATGATCTCACGCTTGACGCTCTGCATCTCGTGCGGACTCTCGTCGGCCATGATGGCCGTCGCGATGCCCAGATCCAGCGCCTCGCTTGCGTCGAGCCAGGTTTCCTGCTTCTCCAGCTCGCGGATGCGGTCAGCGTCGACGCCGTTGTCGGTGAACGCCGCAAGGCCAATCTCATTGAGCTTGTCGGCCTCGTCTGCCGCCGCGCGCAGGTCGTCGGCGTTGCCGAAGGTGCTGACAAGCACCTGATGGAAGAAGAATGCGGACAGATTGGAGGCGATACGCTCGTCGCCCGCCATAAAGGGATAGATCGCCGCCGAGGCGACAAAGCCGTCCGCGTGCGTGACGATCTTTGCAGGGTGCTCGCGCAGGGTGTTGTAGATCGCCCAACCCTCGCTGACCGCGCCGCCGTAGCTGTTGATATGGACGTGGATCACGTCGGCGTTGATCGCATTGATCTCGTTCTTGAAACTGTAGCCGCTTGTCTCATCCTCGAAATACGCCCATGCGACAATATCGCCGAAGATGTAGACGTGTGCCTCGCGCCCGAGCTGCTGTACGGAATAATACTTCTTGCTTTCGTTCATTCGCTTTCTCCTTTCTGCTCGCCCGCGGCGTCGAGCACGTCGGCGACCTTGCCGATGTTCTTTGTCATGAAGTGCTCATCCGCCCAGGGTTCGCTGATTGTGGCCCGTCCGGCCGCGCGCATGATATCGTTGAAGGAAACGCCGGAGCCCAACAGCTTTTCAATGCTGGACGCCTGGCCGAACAGGTCAAAGTGCAGAATGGAGGAGCTGTCTACGCGCAGATAGTTTCCCAGCTTCCAGTCGTCGAGGCCGTAGCGCTTGCGCGTGATTTCCTCCTGCAGCTGATCGCACAGCGGATCGATGACGTAGCTCAGGAAGCGCGCGTTCGCGTCCGCCGTCGCCTCGACCTTGCCGTTGACCAGCACCGCGGGGATCAGGAAGCCCCGCGCGGTAAAGTTGAAGATATCCTCCGCCAGATTGCGGATGTCCTCGCTCGTCTCCGCCGTCCGGCTGCCGCCGGTGCTGCCGACCTGCGTGTAGGTGTAGCCGTCGAACTCCGGCAGTACGGCGTTTGGATTTTCGAGGAACGGCTTGATCTGAGCTGCGATCATCTTCGCGAAATTTGCCTCAAACTGATCCTGCCCGGACGCGATCTGATTGATGTGCACTTTCCAATGCTGCCCGCGATCCCAATCGTAGTGCTTTCGTGCCAGCGCGGCCATGTTCTCCCAGCTTGTGCCGAGAGCAGCGAGAACCGGTTCGAGGTTTTTTTGGTGGAGCCGAAGGCGTAGCACATCGGTCTCCTTGAACACCTTGTTAAAGGTCACGCTGCCCACCACTACATGACGGTATTCGTTCAGCCGCAGAATCTGCGGATCGACGAGATCCCAACTGTCGGCGACAGCGAGCACTTCCTGACTGCTGCCTCGTCGCTTTTCGGCGATGACCAGAGCCTCATTATTGCGATAGAGGTGATCGACCAGCTTATGTAGGAACTCCGTGCTGTTCTGGTTCGGATTCGGCTCGTAGTTCCAGAGCCAGTGCTCCGCGCCGAAGATCTCCTCGTCATTCTCATAGGTGCGAAAGTCGCAGCGCCCGATGGCGTTTGCGATCATGTCCACGCAGATGTCGAAGCACATCTGCCGCAGCATGAAGTCCGACGCCGCCTCAAACAGCTGGTCGACGCTGACCTCGCGGAACGTCGGCCCTGACGGTCGCCCGAAGAACAACTCGAAGAGGCTCATTTTTGCCATTGCATCATCTCCTTGCGTGTCCGAATCGGACACAGCATAAAAAATCCGCCGCCTCCATATCGAGGCAGCGGATTTCGCTGTGTGTTCAGTTGTCGGTGTCGGATTTGGACACCGGCTGTTTGGGTGGTGTGGTAAGTGCGCGTTCGGGCGACCAATGATCTCTGACAATGCGGTTCCTAAGCAACTTTGCTGAAA
>JAFTGG010000018.1 GCA_017458025.1 Oscillospiraceae bacterium
ACGCGCGTATCCTCGGTATCCTGGGCGTGCCGGGTCTGGTGCTGATCGCGCTGCTGAAGCTCGTTTTCGTTTAGTTTACATAAATCTAATCTTCTCGTTCAGCGGGCGCAGCGTCTTTTCCTCCGCCTTGCAGACGCGGCGGTCGAAGGTCAGCAGCCCGTTCAGCTCGTCTTCCACGTCAGAGACCTCGGTATATACCGTCGCGGAAAGTCCCTCAGACTCGATGAGAGGGAGCACCTGCCGTTCGTATAGCTTTACATAATCTTTTTGCCAATCGGCTGCCGACGTGTACATGCGGTAGCCGAATTTTTTGTCGCGGATATGCCCCTCGATGGGCAGCGAGTAGCCGCCGAACTCGGTCAGCGCGAGGACGCGCCGGCCGTCGTTTTCCATTTTGAGCGGCTTGAAATAGATATGATAGCTCTTGAGATCGCCGCCGCCCTGGTCGTGCCAGCCGCTCGCGTGGTCGACGAGGCGCGTCGGGTCGAGCTGCTTGAGCGTATCGGCGGCGGAGAGGGCGTCGAACTGCCCCCAGCCCTCGTTGAACGGCACCCAGAGCGCGATGCACGGGCAGTTGTACAGGTGGCGGACGGTCGCCTCCATGTCGGCAAGAAACTGTTCGCGGCCCTGTTTGCCGGCGCGGCCGAACAGGGGATAGAGGCTGTCCGGCAAATGCTTGCCGGTGACGAGCGGCGCGGAGACGACGAGCGGGTCGTAGCGCCCGCCGCCGCTGACCATATCCTGCCAGACGATCATGCCGAGCCTGTCGCAATGGTAATACCAGCGCAGCGGCTCGATTTTGATGTGCTTGCGCAGCATGTTGAAGCCGAGGCGCTTCATCGTCTTGACGTCGTATGCGAGCGCCTCGTCGCTCGGCGCGGTGTAGAGCCCGTCCGACCAATAGCCCTGGTCGAGCAGGCCGTTGTGGAAGTACGGCTCGTTGTTGAGCGCGAGGACGCGGCGTCCCTTGTAGCCGGTGACGCCGAACTTGCGCATGGCGAAGTAGCTCTCGACGTGATCCTCGCCCGCGTCAAACTCAACGGTGTAGAGAAACGGGTCCTCGGGCGACCACGGGCGGAAAAATTCGGGCTGAATACGGCACACGCCCTCGCCCGTATAACAGCTTTGCGCGATGACCTCGCCGTTCATGCGCACGGTGGCGGTCACCTTCTGCGGCGCGGCGGCGCGTACCTCCCAGCGCAGCAGCATTTCGTCGAAGTCCGGCGTCAACACGAGGGACTCGATATAGTTTTCAGGCACGCTCTCCGCCCATACCGTCTGCCAGATGCCGCTCGTCGCCGTGTACCAGATGCCGCCGCGCTTATACTTTTGCTTGCCGTAGGCGTGCGGCGTGCGCACAAGGCTGTCGCGCACGCGGACGGCCAGCTTGTTCGCGCCGTCTCGGAGATGTTGCGTTATGTCAATCGAAAACGGCAAATACCCGCCCTCGTGGTGAGCGACGTAGACGTCGTTCCACCACACGTCCGCGATCTGGTCGACCGCGCCGAAGTGGAGCAGGACGCGGTCGCGCACGAAGCCGTCGGGCAGCGTGACGGAGCGGCGGTACCAGAGGTATTCGTCCGGCCCTAGCTGCCGCTCGACGCCGGACAAGACGCTCTCCGGCGAAAACGGCACGACGATCTCGCCGTCCCACGCCGAGGGCGCGGCGTCGCCGCCGGTAAAGGCGTAGTCCCAGACGCCATTTAAGTTTACATAACTATCGCGCTTCATCTGCGGGCGTGGGTATTCGGGCAGCGGGTGCTCACGGTCGAGGGCCTCGCCCCAAGGGGTCAGGAGCTTATTCATCGCGCTTGCCCTCCTTCTTGGTGATGAACAACTTTGTCGGGCCGTCCGCGCCGCCGATGACGCCGATGGATTCAGCGCCGTCTCGGAGGGCGGCGTCGGCTTCAGCGCGCTGTTCGGGCTGGAGCGGCGCCAGAATTGCGTCCCATTTGCGCAGGCGCAGCACCGGCGCGATGCTCAGGAGCAGCACAATGGCGGCGGCGAGGAAAATCGCGGGCGTGGGGACGGATTTGACCTGCCCCAGCTCGATGTACGTCGAATCGCTGTTCCGTATGACCGCCGCGCCGATCTGCGGACCGACGATCATCGGCAGCAGCACCGCGAAGATCATGCGGATACCGAGAAACAAGCCGACCTTGTCCTTCGGCGTGCGGTCGCGAATGTCCGCGCCGAGCGCGGCGGAGACGAGCATGTAACCGCCCATCATCACGCAGCCCGCGACAATGACGCCGAGCATGGAGCGGACAAAGTACATGCCGAGAAGCCCGACGAACATCGCGGCGATGGCGGGCAGCACGAAGGTCAGCTTGCCCACGCGGTCGATCACGCGCCCGAACGCGACGGAGATGACCGACGCGACGATCAGCACGACGCCGAGGACGATGGCGTAGTTGTCGATCTTGAGGTAGTTCTGGATGTAGATGATGAGGTACGGGAAAAACACCTGCACCGCGACGGAGAACAGGCAGAACGCGGCAAACGAGAGGTACAGCGCGCCGTTTTCGCGAATGACCGGCGGACGGAAGCCGTAGACGAGGTTCTTAAAATATGGCGCGTCGCTTTTGCCGCGCGGCGTCTCGTCGATGAGCGCCCACGCCAGCAGGCCCACGACGCTGACCAGCGCGCCGAAGATGAGGAAAAACGCGCGCCATTCGCCGCGCTGGGTGTAGCCGTCGAACGCGCCGAAGATGACGAGCATCGACAGCAGCGGCAGCGTCGCGAGCACGGACTCGACGCGCCCGCGGTTTTCATCGGTGGTCGTGTCGGTGACGTAGGCGTTGAACGCCGCGTCGTTGGCGGTGGAGCCGAAGAACGTCATCACGCAGTCGAGGACGACGACCATCAGCGCCGCGACGGCGGCCGCGTTGGCAAACAGCTTTGCCGCGCCGTCGACGGTGATGAACCCGAACGCCGCGACGCTGACGCCCCACGCGAGGTAGCCGAACACGATGAACGGCTTGCGCCGCCCCACGCGGTCGGAGAGCGCGCCCATGACGAGCGTCGTGACCGTCGCCGCCGCGGCGCTCCAGCCGACCATCGCGGCGATGTAGCCGGGGTCCTGCGAGATCGTGTTGTAGAGGAACACGTTTAAATACATGTTCTCGATGGTCCACGCGAACTGCCCCGTGAGTCCCACGAGCAGCAGCGCCGCCCAGACCCGCGCGCCGAGCTTGTTTTTCATGGAGAAGCGCCTCCTGACGGCAAAAAGTGAAAATACAAATCAAGAAATCGAGAGATAAAAAGAGAAAATCAAAGATATCGAGAGGATTGTTCAAGCTAAATGAAATTCCTGTTGACAAGAAAAAGCCCTTGTGCTATAAATAATCCCGTTCCGATTTTAGCAAGGAACATAACATTTGTAAAGCAACAGCTTTAGATATTAAATGTAAGGAGTTACACAACCATGTCCACTTTTATGGCGAACAAGGGCAACATCGAGCGTAAGTGGTACGTCATCGACGCTGCCGGCAAGCCCATGGGCAAGACCGCGGTCGTCGCCGCCGATCTGCTCCGCGGCAAGCGCAAGGTCACCTATACCCCGCACGCCGACTGCGGCGACTACGTCATCATTGTCAACGCGGCGGAGGCGGTGCTCACGGGCAACAAGCTCGACCAGAAGTATTACCGCCGTCACAGCGGCTGGGTCGGCGGCCTCAAGGAGACCAAGTACCGCACGCTGATGCAGGATAAGCCCGAGCTCGCGATGCAGCTCGCGGTCAAGGGCATGATGCCCCGCAACACCATCACCAAGGATTCCCTCAAGCGCCTGCACATCTACGCCGGCGCGGAGCATGAGCAGCAGGCCCAGAAGCCTGAGGCTTACGAAGTGAAGTAAGGAGGAACAGAAGAATGTATCAGTCCAAGAAGCCTTATCTCTACGGCACGGGCCGTCGTAAGTCCTCCGTCG
>JAFTGG010000158.1 GCA_017458025.1 Oscillospiraceae bacterium
ATATCCTCGACACGGCGCACAGAAACGCCGGCCAGGTACATCTCGATGAGCGCTTCCTCCACGCTGCTTTCCCTGCGGCGATACCGCTCGATGATGGCGGTCTCGAAGGATACGCCCTTGAGCCGCGGCACATGCAGCGTGACGTCGCCGGAGGTTGTTGTGAGTTTTCTGTCGTAGTGTCCGCTGCGGTAGCCCTGACGGGCTTCATTACGCTCGTAGCGCGCCGCCTGTGTCAGTTGCTCCGCTTCCTTTTCCAGTAGCTCGTTGAGCGTTTCCTCGACGCTGCCGCGCACGAGCTCCTTGATTTGCCCCTTGATTACTTCCTCGTTGAGCTGTACAATCTTCTCGGACATGGTTTGCTGTCTCCTTTCAGAATGTTGTCTTGCAACTCCGTTCTACCAGAGTCTGCAAACCGTGTCCTCTTATTTTTTCAATTTGCGCAATTTATTGTACCTTATCGATTTTGCCGTTACGCCTGATAACTCCGACTCTGAAGGTCGTGCGTTCGAATCGCATCGGGCGTACCAAAATGGACCACCCCGCCTTATTCGATCAGGACATTGCCGTTTTAGAATAAGGCGGGGCGGTTCGTCGTTGTAGCCGGCTTTCCGCGAGTGAAGCCGCTTGACAGCTTTGAGCAGCTCGGTCAGCTTTTGCGCTGTAAACAAAATTCGGGGGGCGGCTCGCGGCATTCCCGTGAAACGCCGTGGGAAATTTCTTGCCGCGCGGTTCCGCCGCCGCAGTCTCCGGCGGCGGTGCCGCGCGAAGCGCTATGCGGCGGAGCGATGCGAAAACGAAGCTCCCGCTCCGGCGGAGCGGGAGGCGGGACGTTTTGCGGTATTGCCCTAGCTGTTTTTGTAGGCTGTGCCCCAGGACGCCATAGCGTCGAGAATGGGGCGCATGGACTCGCCTAACTCGGAGAGCGAATACTCCACGCGGGGAGGCACTTCGGGGTAGACCGTTCGGACGACGATGCCGTCCTCCTCCAAGGAGCGCAGCGAGTTCGTCAGCACCTTTTGGCTGATGCCCTCCAAACTCTTGTGCAGCTCATTGAAGCGCCACGGCCTCTGGAGCAGGTTGCGCAGGATCAGCAGCTTCCACTTGCTGCCGATCAACTGCACCGTCGTCTGCACAGGGCAATCCGGCAATTCATCTTTGGTCAGCATAGC
The DNA here is from genome assembly GCA_017458025.1 of Oscillospiraceae bacterium. Classification (GTDB taxonomy): domain Bacteria; phylum Bacillota; class Clostridia; order Oscillospirales; family Oscillospiraceae; genus Hominicoprocola. The sequence goes on from JAFTGG010000158.1 coordinate 1,170, forward strand.
AATGTCCTCCAAAAGTTTAAAATTGAATGTTGCACTCAAATTATACGGTAACTGTTCTGCTTTTGCAAGACAGTTACTTTTTTGTAACTATCTAATAAAAAAGTGCGTACTTGTTTCCGCGAAAGCGGCCGTGCTATTCTTGCGCTAAGGAACGGTCGTTCCGAAATCATTCATAGGAGGATTGCATCATGGGACTCGACAAGCTGTTTGGCTGGAGCAAAAAGGGCGAGGCTGCCGCTGTTTCCGCGTGCGGGGCTTCCGATAAGCCCTCCGCCTGCGGCGGCGCTGACAAGCCCTCTGCCTGCGGCGGCGGCGACAAGCCCTCCGCTTGCGGCGCGGGCGGCAAGTAAGCCTCCCAAGCCGTCCCCGGCGAGCGTAAGTTCGTCGGGGACAACTCCGACACTTCGGCGGCAGAGCCGCTTTTAATAGGTGGGCAGCATGAAGGATTATTTCGCTTTTCAATGGCATATCACGGACGAATGCGACCAACGGTGCAAGCACTGTTACATCTTCTCCGGCGAGGGCTGCAAGGACTTAAAAAGCATGACGTGGGAGCAGATGGAGGAGGTTACGGCGAATTGCGAGGACTTTTGCGAGGTCTACCATCGCGCGCCGTACTTCTACATCACGGGCGGCGACCCGATCCTGCATCCCGATTTCTGGCGCCTTTTGGAGCTGCTCAAGTCCAAGGATATCCCATTCGCGATCTTGGGCAACCCGTTCCATCTGAACGATCAAGTATGCCGTGAATTGAAGTGGTACGGCTGCCGGAAGTACCAGCTTTCGCTCGACGGCCTGCGCGAGACGCACGACTGGTTCCGCAAGCCAGGCTCCTTCGACTGCACGCTGGAGAAGATCGGCTGCATCAACCGCGCGGGCATCCGCAGCGTCATCATGACCACGGTTTCCGCGACCAACCGCATTGAAGTACCCGGCATTATGGACGCGGCGATGGCGGCGGGCGCGGATGTCTTCGCGTTCGCCCGTTATGTTCCCACGGGCGGCGAGGTCGATACGAGCATGACGCCGCGGGAATACAGAGAGCTGCTCGCCGTGTGCGACAAGAAAATCAAAGAGTACGAGGCCGAAGGCTGCGGCACCTATTTTAACAAAAAAGACCACCTTTGGACGCTGTACGAATACGAAACAGGCGCGTTTCAAATACCGGAAGACGCGGAGGACGGCATGATTTACGGCGGGTGCAACTGCGGCAACTGCCACATCACGATCACGCCGAGCGGCGATATTCTCGGCTGCCGACGCGTGGCGGGGAGCCGCGTCGGAAACATCTTTGAGGACAGGCTCGCGGACATTTGGGTTTGCGAGATGGAGCGGTTTCGCCAATTTGACAAATTTGCGAAATGCTCAAAATGCGAATTAAAACCGTGGTGCCGCGGCTGCCCCGCCGTGGCGAACGGGACGAACGGCAGCTTCTATGCCGCCGACCCTCAATGCTGGAAGGAGGTCAAAGGCGATGAAAGCGGTATTGCTGGATAAGGTCACGCCGGCGGAGCAGGTCGCTCTGACGGAGGTCGATATCCCACAGGTCAAGCCCGGGTGGGTGCTGGTAAAGGTCAGGGCGTTCGGCATGAACCATTCCGAGCAGATTTTACGCCTGTCCGAGATTGGGGAGGACTATATCCAAAAGCCCATTATTCCCGGCATCGAGTGCGTGGGCGAGATCGCGGACGCCTCCGACAGCGCTTTAACCGCGGGGCAGAAGGTGATCGCGCTGATGGGCGGCATGGGCCGCAGCTTCCACGGCAGCTACGCGGAATACGCGCTGCTGCCGGCCGGCCATGTGTTCGCGGTGGAGAGCGAGCTGCCGTGGGAGCGGCTTGCCGCGGTTCCGGAGACGTATTTTACGGCCTGGGGCTCGCTCTTTGAAGGCTTACGGCTCCAAGCGGACGATACGCTGCTCATTCGCGGCGCGACCTGCGCGCTCGGCTACGCCGCGATCCAGCTCGCAAAGGCGCTGGGCTGCAAGGTCATCGCCACGACGCACAGAGGAAGCAAGCTGCCGCTGCTGGGCGAAGCAGACGAGGCCATTCTGGACGGCGGCGCTTTATATCAAAAGAAGCTCGGCGCGACCAAGGCGCTCGATCTCGTTGGGCCGAAGTACCTGCGGGATACGCTTTTCAGCGTGGAACAGGGCGGCATCGTTTGCAGCACGGGCATCCTCGGCGGCGTGTTCGCGCTTCATCAGTTCGACCCGATCAAGGAGATTCCCAACGGCGTATATTTGACAGGCTTTTTCAGCAACTATCCGACGCAGCGGACGGTGGACGATATTTTCGCGTTTTTAAAGCAACATCAGCTTGAACCGGCCATCGGCGCGTGCTATGATTTTGACAATATCCGTGACGCCTGCGTCGCGCTCGACGGCGGCAAGGTCAACGGGAAAATTGTTGTGACGGTGTAAGGAGCAGACGATGGACATTCAGACTTGCATCGCAAAGCTCGGCTACGTCGGCGTGTTGAACTTCGCCACCGTAGACGAGGACGGCGCGCCGCAGGTGCGGAACATCAGCGCCATTCACTATGAGGGAACTGATATTTACTTTCTGACCGCGCGCGGAAAGCCCTTTGCCCGCCAGCTCATACGCGACGGCAGGGTGCAGATCTCCGGCTATACGATGTATAAGGAGACCATCCGCGTCTCCGGCAGGGCGGAACCGGTGCCGGAGGCAGAGCAGCGCAAGTGGCGCGATGTGCTCTATGCAGAGCAGCCGTATCTTGAAAACGTCTATCCGGGCGAAACCAAGAACATCGACACGATGTTTGTCATCAGGGACTACACCATCGAATATTTCTGCCTCTCCACGCGCCCGATCACACGCGAGTATTTCACGGTCGGCA
>JAFTGG010000159.1 GCA_017458025.1 Oscillospiraceae bacterium
AATGTTTAGAAATCGTAAAATTTTGCGGCTTTTTGAGATTTTAAAAAGTATCCGGTGATTTTCTACCGTCTAATGCGGGATATTGGAGGAAAGAGAGAAGCCATAGGACAATACCGCGTCATTCCGGCAGATGGCGCAAAATTCCGCAGGTCATGCCGGTGCACGGTCAAGGAATTTTGGGACGTATGCCGAGCATTGAGGCAGGCAAGCTACGTGTCAGGAATTGTGCGGTATTGCCATAGATAGCGACATTGAAAATGGCGCTTTCTATCAGCCATATTTCGCGGCTGTCGCGTCAGCGGCGAGCGAAATGGCAATTAAAGTTTATAGGAAATGACACAAACTTTTGTCGTCTCCTATGGGAGGGATATTCCCGTGAAGCATATCTTTATCATCAACCCCGCCGCCGGCAAGACCGATAACCGCCAGCGCGTCTACCAGATGGCGGAAGCGCTGCGCCGGAACCACGGGCTCGACGTGGAGTGCATGCTCACCAAGTCGACGGGCCACGCGACCGCGCTGACGCGCGGCATTGCCGCGCAGGGCGGCGGCGTGCGGTTCTACGCCTGCGGCGGCGACGGCACGGTCAACGAGGTCGCGAACGGCGTCGCGGGCTTTGACAACGCGGCGATGAGCGTCGTCCCCATCGGCACGGGCAACGATTTTCTCAAAAACTTCGGCGCGGACGCCGCAAAGTTCTCCGACCCGGAGAACCTCTGGAACGGCGAAACGCAAAAGCTCGATCTCATCGACTGCAACGGCCGCCAATGCCTCACCATCGCGTGCAGCGGCATCGACGCGCGCATCGCGCAGGACGTACATAAGTATTCCGCGACGCCGCTGCTCGACGGCAAGTCGAGCTACATCGCGTCGCTGATCGTCAACTTCCTCTTTAAGGGCATCGGCAGCCATTGGACGGTCTCGCTCGACGGCGAGGAGCTGCCCGGCCATGACTTTGCCGTCATCGCCGTGTGCAACGGACGCTATTACGGCGGCGGGTTCATGCCGGTCGCCGAGGCCAGCATGACCGACGGCGTGCTCAACACGCTCGTCGTCAAAAAGGTCTCACGCGTGCAATTCGCGAAATTCGTCGGGCCCTACGGCAAGGGCGAATACGACCAATTCCCGCAGTTCGCGTCCTGCTATGCCGCTCCCGTCGTCCGTATCCGCTCGGAGCACGACGATATCGTCACCTGCCTCGACGGCGAATGCTCCACGTCCAACGACGTAACGATCCGGCTCTCCGACAAAAAGCTCAATTTCTTCGGTCCGCAGGGCTGCTCACCCGACGCGACGCTTCGGAAAAAGGCATAAAAAAGCCGCCCGCACGGGCGGCTTTTTATGCCTTTTATCAGTTCTCCCCGTCGTCCTCAAGCAGCGCGCCGAACAGTTCGTTTTTCTGCTGTTCCCCGTAGGACTTGAGCAGCTCGTCCGCGCGCAGGCCGTTCAGCTCGTTCTGCAGGCTCTGCCGCTGTTGCTGCTGCCTGAGCTGCTCCTGGTAGCCGCTTTGCAGCCGCTCGATCTCGTTCTCATGCGGCGCCGCGGCCTGCGTGAAATTCTGCCGCGCGACGGTCTGCCTCGCGTCGGCTTCTTGCCGCGTCTCGGGATACGTCAGCTTCGTATACGCCTCGCCGCCGCTGCCGCCGGTGTAGCCGTACATGGCGCGGATCTCATTGAGGGATTCGTTCGCCTTCCGCTGCGTCAGCGCGCCGCTCGCGACCTGCCGCTGGAGATCCGCCGCGTAGGCAAGCTCCCGATCGGAAAAGTGCGCCCGATCCTCCGCCGTCACGCCGTAGCCGCCGCGGTCAGCGCCGGCCAGAGCGGCCTCTTTGCTCGGCGCGCGGACGCTCTTGGCCGTTCCGGCAAAGAGCTCGCTGCCGTAGTTCACCGCCCGGACCGCATAGCCGAGGTCGTCGTAGGTCACGTTCATGCCCCGCGAAGATACCGTCTTTCCCGCGAGCGCCATATTGCGGCTCATGTCGGGCGGTTTGATGGCGTATTCTGACATATTGCGTCCTCCCCCTTGCGCGAGATCGCTTCCGTGTTTAGTATAAAAGCCCGAACGGGCGCTGTCAAGTCCGAAAGCTCCGGCGCCGGCGGCGCTTTTTTACTTGGCGCTGCGGCTCGTAATCCAGATCCTCCTGCCGCAGCCACGCGCCGACGAGCGCGGTATACATTGCGTCGTAGAGCGCGTTGTGGAAGTCGAAGACGTCCGGTATGCCCAGATAATCCACCACGCGCCAAAGCGCCATCATCGTCGCCGGCTCGCCGTAGGCGTGGGCAAAGGCGCGCTGGTAGTTGTAGACCTTTTCCGGCGCGAAGCTTTCCACGCCCCAATAGGCGCAGTTCTGCTCGATGACGTGGAAGTCGTCCGGCCCCCAGAACGCGAACACGCGGTCGTCCCCGCACCAATCGGCGAACGCCGCCCACGCCTCCGCGAAGGCTGTCTCGGACGCAACGGCGTCTTGCAGATCGGGCAGTTTCCTCGCGCCGGGGTCGAAGCGTTTGTGGACGCGCGGCTTGATGAACGCGCAGAACGTCGAGAGGATCGGGCCGCCGGGATACGCCGTGCGCACCGCGCCGATCTGCAAAATCTCGTCGAGCTTTTTCTTGTCGTAGCTGCGGTTCCACTCAAGGTCCATCACGATCACCGCGCCCGCCTCCCTTCGTCCGGTTTGGGTCCATTGTACCGAAAATCTCCCGCCGATGCAAGTATGTGTGCCGCCGCGCTTTATCTGTGCCGCCGCATCGTTTTGCTTGACATGGATTCTGACATTCTATATAATAATGTGAACTATGAGAGCTTTTCAATCCTTTTGGTCCGCTCCGAACCGCCGCCGGAATGGCGGAGAGATCGTCATGCCGGACTATGAGCTGCTCACGCTCATGCTCTCCGCGCTCAAGTGGCGGCAATTGAACGGGCCGGTCAAAATGGTAACCGACAGCGCCGGCGCCGCGTTCTTCGCGCGCATGGGGCTTGCCGATCTGTGGGACGAGCCGCCCGACACGAGCCTCGACGGCATGGACCCCGCTCTTGACCCCGAGCGCTTCTGGGCGGCGGGCAAGCTGGCCGCGCTGCGGGATACGCCCGCGCCCTGCGTGATGCTGGATACCGACATGATCTTCTGGGAGAACATCGGAGACCGGCTCTCAAGCGCCGTCGTCGCCGCGCACCGCGAGGAACTCGATCCCGCCGTGTACCCCGATCCCGCCAAGGCGTTTGTGCTCGCGGACGGCTACGCGTTCCCCGCGGAATGGGATTTCACCCTCCCTGCTGCGAACACCGCGTTTTTGTACATGCCGGAAAACGGGCTGCGCGAATATTATGTAAACTCATCGTTCGCATTCATGCGCGCGCTCCGAAACGTTGACGTCGACCCCGTCGTCTCCATGTGCTTTGCCGAGCAGCGCCTTCTTCCGATGTGCGCCGCGGCGCGCGGCGTCGAGCTGTGCACGCTGCTCGACCAATATGCGCTGGACGAGCAGCGGTTCGTCACGCATCTGTGGGGCGCCAAAAACGACTTTGCCGCGTCGCCCGAACGGCGCGTGGCATATTGCCTGGGCTGTGTGCTCAGGATCTTGTCCGATTTTCCCGAGTGGGAGAGCGCGCTTGCTGAAAACGGGCTCACCGCCCATTATCTGGCAAGCCTGAAAGAATAGAGGAAACGGCTATGAGCAACAGGAATAAACTCATATCCCTCGCCCCGCGGAAACCGCGTCCCGCGTCCGCGTCTGTCCCCCTGCCCACGCTCAAGGAATTTTGGGAGGCGCTGCAGCAGGCGAAAAACGGCGACGCTCCCTCCTCCGCGCGTACCGGCTCCGGCGCGGCGTCTTCCGGCCATCGGTACGGCTCCGGTTCGGGGTTTGGCTCGCGGTCCGGTTCCGGCTCGGGCAGCGGCGACGGCGGCGCGGGCTACGGCATCGGCCTCGTCGCGCCCGCCGACCGCTTCTCGCGCGAGCGGATCCTGACCATCATGCGCGATTTGTGCGCAAAAGAAGCCGGACAAAAAAACAAGCCGTGAAAAAACGCCCCGCAGCGATGCCTGCGGAGCGTTTTCTTTGTCCGATGTCTATTTTATGTCAACCGATTGAGCAACGCGCGGCAGCCCGCCTCCACGTCGCGCCAGGTCGCGTCGAAGTCGCGGGTGTACCACGGGTCGGCGACAGGGCCGGGGCGGGCGGTGTAGTCCAGCAGAAGGCGAATCTTCCCATCGGGGTCGCCGCCGCAGATACGGCGTATGTTCCGCAGGTTCTCATCGTCCATGCCGATGAGCAGATCATAGGCGTCGTAGTCGCCGCGGCGCATCTGCCGCGCGGTTTTGCCCGCGCAGCCGACGCCGTGTTCGGCGAGCTTCCTGCGCGCCGGCGGATAAACCGGATTGCCGAGTTCTTCGGTGCTGGTCGCCGCGGACGCGATCTCAAATTCCGTCTCGCGGCCCGCCTTACGGACGAGGTCCTTCATGACAAACTCCGCCATCGGGCTGCGGATGATGTTCCCGTGGCAGACGAACAATATCTTGTGCATATCTCACCTCTTGCGTACGCGCGCAAGTCTCTACCAAATAAGACGCCTGACGGCGTCTTTTTTGGTAGAGACTTGCCGATTCTAACTGCAGACCTCTC
>JAFTGG010000160.1 GCA_017458025.1 Oscillospiraceae bacterium
TCACCGCGCGGAGCTTGCCCTTTTTGACGCCGCCAAGCGTTACCTCGACGAGCTGACCGCCACCGGCGAAAAGGTCACGCCGAAGGCATGGCAATCTGAAATGCAGAAGCTGACGGCGCTGAAAGATGCCGAGTACATTCAAATGCGGCAAATGCGCGACAAGATCAAGGCCGTGGAGAACTTGCGGAAAACTGCGGAGCGTCTTGCCGAGGGCGATCAGCCAAAGCAGGAGCGCAAGCAGCGAGGGCAGGAACGATGAGCGACCGCATCCCGCGCATGACCTATCAGCAGTACCGCGCCGCGCGTCGGCTGGTACATGAGTGCTGTAACTATGACGGCGGCAACTGCATTGCGCTGGATGACGGCGAGCCTTGCCCCTGCGTTCAAAGCATATCCTACTCGCTCTTGTGCAAATGGTTCCGCGCCGCCGTCTTGCCTCTGGACGCCGCCCTGTTCTCGGCGCTGTTCCCGCGGCGTGGTGTGAAGCGGTGCGCCGAGTGCGACGCGGTGTTTATCGCCGGTTCCAATCGGGCGAAATACTGTCTCGATTGCGCTAAACGAGTACGAAAACGCAAGGAGGCTGAACGCCAGCGAAAACGCTACTATGTTTCTACGCATTTAGAGGGTAAAAAGCCCTTGTAAATCAAGGCTTCCCGCGCCGTCCTCGACGAGGGGCCGGTATCCTTACCCTCCGAGGCTCAAAAAAGGCGCTCAGAGCGGCGCGTATGTGCCATCAAGGAGGTGAAATACCATTGCAAACTACATGACCGCAGATACGCGCCTGCCGTCCTATCTGCCCTATCCCCGCTTTTTGCTGGGAGCAGACTTGACGCAGACCGCTAAGCTGATTTACGCCGTCCTGCTTGACCGCGCCAATCTCTCCAAAACAAACGGATGGATCGACGAGGACGCGCGAGTTTTTCTGATGTTTCCTATCACCGAGATTGCGAACACCGTTGACCGCAGCCCTATGACCGTCAAGAACGCATTGACCGAGCTGGAAACGGCGGGCCTGATCGAACGGCGGCGCGGAGGTTTTTCCATGCCAAACCGTATTTATGTGAAACTGCCGGATGGACAGGATATTGTCCGACTGGCGGACAGAAAATTGCCCCCATGTGGGAAAGAAAACTGTCCTACTGATGGACAAAAAACTGTCCCTATGACGGACAGAAAACTGTCCCCTAATAACATGAGTAATAGTAACTTAAAGAAGAATAACATAAAGAGAGTAAACACGCGCGGCGCCTTTGGCCGCTATGAAAATGTTTTGCTTACCGACACGGAGTATCAGGAGCTTGCGGCAGAGATACCCATGCTTGCCGATCTGATCGAAGAACTATCAAGCTACATGAAATCGAAAGGTACGGGTTATGCCGATCACGCCGCCACGCTTCGGCGCTGGGCGCAGAGGGACAAGCCCAAGCGGTATGCCCCTGATTATTCTTGCAAGGAGGACGAGAGCCTATGATCGACTTTGAGGAAATGTTGCGCTGCAAGGCCGAGGCGACGCCCGCGCCGGAGGACTACGAGGGCGAGGACGGTTTGCTCTACTGCGGAAAGTGCCACACGCCGAAACAGTTTCGCATGAGCGCGCCGCCGATGGAGGGCCGCTTGATACGCTGCCCCTGCCAATGCGAACAGGAGCGCCGGCAGCGTGCGGATGCCGAGCGCGAGGCACAGCGTCACGCGCAGGCCGTCGAGGATTTGATGCGCCGGGGCTTCACTGACGCCGCCATGCGGACGTGGACGTTCGCAAACGACAATGGCAAATGCCCACAGATGAAGCACGCTCGCTTTTTCGTCGAGCATTGGGAAACGATGAAGGCCGAGAACATCGGCTATCTGTTGTGGGGAGATGTCGGTACGGGCAAAAGTTTTTTCGCAGGCTGCATCGCCAACGCGCTCATGGAGCGGGAGATTTCTGTCTGCATGACAAACTTTGCCGCCGTGCTGAATGATCTCGCCGCCAGCTATGAGGGTCGCAACGAGTACATAGCTCGCCTTTGCCGCGCCGAACTGCTGATCGTTGACGATTTCGGCGTGGAGCGCGGCACGGAGTACGGCTTAGAACAGGTCTACAACGTAATCGACAGCCGCTACCGCAGCGGCAAGCCGCTGATCGTCACGACCAATCTCCCGCTGAACGATCTGCGTCACCCGCAGGACACCGCCCATGCGCGGATTTATGACCGACTGCTCGCCATGTGCGCGCCGATCCGCTTCACCGGCGAGAACTTCCGAGCTCTGACCGCGCAGGACAAGCTGGCGCGGCTGAAAAATTTGATGAATTGACAACTGCCACAGGCAGAGAAAGGAACACTATGGATAACGAATCTATGAACGCTATGAACGCTATGAACGCTATGAACATACTCGCCGCCACCCGCCCCGAACTGTTCACCGGCGACAATCCCCCGGCGCTGGTAAAGAAAATCGGAAAGATGACTGATAAGGTACAATACCTTGCGCAAATTGGAAAAATAAGAAGACACGGTTTGCAGCCTCTGGTAGAATGGAGTTGCAAGACAACATTCTGAAAGGAGACA
>JAFTGG010000161.1 GCA_017458025.1 Oscillospiraceae bacterium
CTTCGCCATCAACTATGGGCAGAATCAGAACCACAGTGACATCGTAAACGTCTGTGTGATTGTGCTGTTGGCGGTGACGTTTGTGCTGCAGACGGTGGGGAATACCCTTGCAAAACGGACGACGAATCGAAGCCTTTTTCTGATTCGCAGAGGCAACGGAGGAAAAACAATATGAGTGCACGCGACGTTATCATAAACTATGTTGACCGGCAGGATCCGATCTACCGGCAGATTGCGCTGGATATTCACGCAAGGCCGGAGGTGAGCAACTACGAGTTCTTCGCCTGTGAGACCCTTTCCGAGCAGATGAAAAAAGAGGGCTTTGACGTGAAGGTGGATGTTGCCGGCCACAGAACGGGTTTTACGGCTGTTTACAAATCAGCAAAACCGGGCCCGGTGCTCTGCTTCCTGGCAGAATTTGACGCGCTGAATGGCATCGGCCACGCCTGCGGGCACAACGCGCACGGCTCGATGGCGGTGCTGGCGGCGCTCGCGATGGCTGAGCTGCGGGATCGCTTTCAGGGCACGGTGTACGTCTTCGGCACGCCCGCAGAGGAGGCCAACGGCGCGAAGCTCGGCATGTCCGCCGGCGGCGCGTTCGACGATTTGTCCCTCGCCATCATGATCCACACCTGGAGCGGCGGCAAAAGCATCGCCGACATGGATCTTTTGAGCATGCGGCAGTACGTCATGGAGTTCCGCGGCAAGGAAGCCCACGCGGTAGCGGGCCCCTGGGAGGGCCACAGCGCGCTCGCGGCGGCGCGGAAGTTCCTGGACCTCGTGGACGCGCGGCGCGAGTGCTTCACGCCGGATATCTTCGTCAACTCCGTTATCACAAACGGCGGCGCGCAGCCGAATATCCTGCCCGGTCTGGTGGAGCTGCGCTGCGAGTTCCGCACGGGTTCCATGTCGGGCCTCGAAAAGCTTGACGAGATCGTGCTCAAGTGCGCCAACGCCGCGGCGATGGCGCTCGACTGCGAGGTGAGCTGGAAGAAGGCGTTCGAGGACTTCGCGGACATGGTCCGTGTCCCCGAGCTGGAGCAGGAGGCTGTCCGTGTGCTGCACGCGCTCGGCCAGGCGACGGCGGAGGTGCAGCGCGCAAGCGGCTCGTCGGACATCGGCAACACCAGCTACCGCTGCCCGTCGATCCAGCCGATGCTCTCCATCTGCGACACGTTCCACGCGCTGCACACGCCGGAGCACCGCGACTCGACCATCGAGCCCAAAGCGCACGAGGCGATCGCCGTCGGCGCAAGGCTCATCGCCTCGATGGTATTCCGCACGCTGACGGACGAGACATTCCGGGAGTCGGTTTATCGCTCGTTCCTTGAGCAGAGAAAGCGCAAAACGGGCGTGAATTGATAGAAAGCTCATTATAAGGAGGAGAAACGCATGAGCAACAGTCCCTTGACAGAGAAGAAACGGTTCGCGCTGCCGCACATTTTCGTGCTGCTGTTCGCGATCATCGTCCTGTGCACGATCCTGACGTGGGTCCTGCCCGCGGGCGAGTTTGACCGCGAGGTCAACGCGGCGGGGCGCACGGTCGCCGTGGCGGGCACCTACCACACGGTCGAATCCAGCCCCGTGGGGATCTTCTCGATGTTCCAGCAGATCTACCTCGGCTTCTGCAATGCCGCCGAAGTGGTCTTCTTCGTGTTCATTTCCTACGCTTCGATCAGCATCATCATTCACAGCGGCTGCTTCAACGGCCTCGTGGCGTTTCTGCTGAAGGTCTTCAAGGGCAAGAGCCGCGCCGCGATCATTCCCATCTTCATGGCGCTGATAGGCATCGCGTCCTCGACCATCGGCCTGTTTGAGGAGTGGTTCCCGTTCATTCCGGTCTTTGCCGGCATCGCCGTCGCGATGGGCTACGACGCGGTCGTCGGCCTCGCCATCGTGGCGTTGGGCGCCGGTATGGGCTACTCGGGCGCCTGCCTGAACCCGTTCACCGTCGGCGTCGCGCAGGGCATCGCGGAGGTGCCGCTGACCTCGGGCATGGGCTTCCGTATCTTCTGCCACTTCTGCATGTGGGTCGTGGCGTCCATTCTGGTGACGCGCTATGCGATGAAGGTACAGGCCGATCCCACCAAGAGCCTGGTCTACGGCGAGACCGAGCTTGACTTCGGCATGGACGAGGAAAGCGTGCAGAACTCGAAGTTCGGCGTCCGCGAAAAGCTGGTGCTCCTGATCCTGCTGCTCGGCATCGTCGCGGTCGTCTACGGCTGCAAGGTCTACGGCTGGTACTTCCAGGAGCTTTCCGCCGTGTTCATGATCATGGGTATTCTGAGCGCGATCGTCATGGGCTACAAGCCCAACGAAATCGGCAAGAAGTTCGAGGACGGCTTTACCAACGTGGCGATGGCGTGCATGATGATCGGCCTTGCCCGCGGTATCCTGATGGTCCTGACGGCGGGCAACATCATCGACACCGTCGTGTACGGCCTGTCCCTGCCGCTGGCGAAGCTGCCGGCATGGCTGTGCGGCGTGGCGATGCTCATTATGCAGACGCTGCTCAACTTCCTGATCCCGTCCGGCTCCGGTCAGGCGGCGACGTCCATGCCGATCATGGCGCCGATGGCGGACCTGCTCGGCATCACCCGCGATACCGCAGTGCTCGCGTTCCAATTCGGCGACGGCCTTTCCAACGTCGTCTGGCCGACCGCCTTCCCCGCGGTTATGGCAGGCATGGCGGGCTTCAAGGTCGACAAGTGGTGGAAGTTCATCTTCCCGATCTTCGGTTGGCTTCTGCTCGTGCAGGCGGTCCTCATGGTGGTCGCGGTCACGACCGGCTTCGGCGCGTAAGCGCAGTCCGTGCAAAAATAAATGGGAGGTCCCACTTCGGCGGGGCCTCCTTTATAATGCGGCGGGGCGGCCCTCCCCGTCAAAGCGTACCTCGCGCATCGCGGATGTTCTGCTCCGCAGGAGGCAGGCATAGGCACACGCAGCCGATAGAAAAACGACGCTTGACCGACGCGCCGTTTTTTGTGTAAAAAGCGGAAAGCCGCTCAAGTGCCGACCTCGCGGCGGATTTCCGGTTTTTGGAGCGTGTGCTCCCAAATGTGCTCCCAAAGAATTTCCGCTCTCGCGAAATGCCTTGAAAAGCACAAAAAACTCTTGATTTTCAACCGAAAACCAAGAGTTTTTTGGTACGCCGTGAGGGATTCGAACCCCCGGCCTTCTGGTCCGTAGCCAGACGCTCTATCCAGCTGAGCTAACGGCGCGTGTCCTCGCGGATAGCTTTGATAATATAGCACATCATACGGCAAAATGCAAGAGGGAATTTCATTTTTTTGCAAAAACTTCTGCACATTGCGAATTGCAATCCGAAAATGCATCGTGTATAACGGGTGCACGATCCAACGATATTTCCCAAAGGTGGTTTTGATATGAGCAGACAGGAAGCCGCAACACAATATGCCGAAGCGCTGAAGACCGGCCGCAAAACCTATAAAGATCGTGTCCTGCGCGGGCAATATCCGTACCCGCAGGCGCTCGATGAAATTCTCGACGACACGATGTCGGCCGGACAGGTCGATCTCGGACTGCTGGAGATCCCGACGGACCGCATAACCGGCACCAAGACACAGGGACGGCGCGACGCGTTCGCCGCCGACTTTATGCCGCTCATGCCGCAAAACAGCGAGTTCGCGACGAAGTGGATCACGCTGTGCGCCGCGCATCTGAGCGACGAGGGAATCCGCGAGCCGGTGCGCTGCTTTGAATACCTCGGGCGCTTCTATGTGCAGGAGGGCAACAAGCGTGTCAGCGTGCTCAAGAGCTACGGCGCGGCGTCTATTCCCGCGCATGTAACGCGCATTGTGCCCGCGTGGTCGGCGGAGCCCGCCGTCCGCGCCTACTACGATTTCATGCATGCCTATCAGCTGGCGGGACTTTATCAGGTGCAGTTCAGCCGCGAGGGCCGCTTCGCAAAGCTGCAATCAGCGCTCGGCCATGAGCCGGAGCACGTCTGGAACGAGGCGGAACGCCGGAGCTTTCTCACCGGCTATTGGGCATTTGAAAAAGCGTTCCGCAAGCTCGGCGGCGAAAAGCTCGGCGTCACCGTGGCCGACGCGATGCTGGTGTTTTTAAAAGTCTATACCTTTGAGCAGCTTCGGGCAATGCCCGTATCGGAACTGAACAAGGCGCTCGGCGCCGTGTGGGCGGACGTGCGCGTTTCGGCGCAGGGCGAGTCCGTCGCCGTCAGCACAGAGGCGCAGGAGCCGGACGCGGAACCGGGCGTCATCAGCCGCATCGTCAAGACCGTCTTCCCCGGGCGGCTGCAGCTCGCGTTTGTCAGCGACCGCCTTCCCGAGAAAAGCGATTGGGCGCAGGCGCATGACCTCGGGCGGCAATATGTCGAGGCGGTGATGGGCGAGCGCGTGGTCTGCCGCACCTATTACGGCGCGCACAATCCCGAGGCGGTGATGGAGGAGGCGGTACGCGACGGCGCGCAGGTTGTCTTCGGCACCACGCCGTCGCTGATCGGCGCGTGCCGCAAGCTCGCCGCGGCGCACCCCGACGTGCGGGTGCTGAGCTGCTCCATTTCCATGCCCTATACGGGCGTGCGCACCTACTACAGCCGCATCTACGAGGGCAAATTCGTCACCGGCGCCATTGCCGGCGCGCTCTGCCGCGGCGATACCATCGGCTATGTCGCGAGCAATCCGATCCTTGGCGTGCCCGCCGCCATCAACGCGTTCGCCCTCGGCGCGCAGTTGACAAATCCGAACGCTAAGATCAGGCTCTGCTGGTCCTGCGTGGACGAGCACGCGATGGACACGCTGGCAAAGAGCGGCGCGCCGCTCATCTCCAACCGCGACGTGCCGACGCCCGACCGCATGTGCGAACCGTGGGGGCTGTGCGCTGTGACGGACGGCGGTTATCGCGCCGTCGCCTCCCCCTATTGGCATTGGGGCAAGGTGTACGAAAAGCTCGTGCGCGGTATCCTGAGCGGCAGCATGGACGCAATGAGCGCCGACGGCGGCCGCGCGGTCAATTATTGGTGGGGCATGCGCAGCGGCGCCATCGGCGTGCTGATCGACGACGCGCTGCCCGCGGGCGCGCGACATCTGGCGAATCTCCTTTGCCGCGGCGTTGCCGACGGCTCGATCCTGCCGTTCGAGCGCGCCATTCGCTCGCAGGACGGAACGCTGCGCAGCGACGGGACGCACTTCTTCCCGCCGGAGGAGATCCTGCGCATGGATTGGCTCGCCGAGAACGTCGAGGGCGCGCTGCCCGAGTACGGCGAGCTTCTGCCCATGTCGCGGGGCATCGTACGCCTGCAGGGTGTCTATCGCGACTGTATCCCGCCGGAAAAGGAGGATACGATCCTGTGAAAATACTTCTCCTCTCTGACGTGGAAAGCAGGGCGCTTTGGGACTGCTACCGGCCCGGGCGGCTGGACGGGATCGACCTGATCCTCTCCTGCGGAGATCTGAAGGCGGACTACCTCTCGTTCCTCGTGACGATGGCAAACGTACCGCTGCTCTATGTCCACGGCAATCACGACGCTTCCTACGCCAAGTTCCCTCCTGAGGGCTGCGAATGTGTCGACGGGAAGCTCGTCACCGTAAACGGCCTGCGGATCCTCGGCCTCGGCGGGAGCATGCGCTACAACGGCGGCGCGCACCAATACACCGAGCGCCAGATGGCATGGCGGCTGATGGGGCTTTGGCCGAAGCTCCTGCTCGCCGGCGGCGCGGACATTGTGTTGACCCACGCGCCCGCCCGCGGCGTCGGCGACGCGGACGACCCCGCCCACCGCGGCTTTGCGTGCTTCCGCAGGCTGCTGGACACGTTCCGCCCCGGATACCTCGTTCACGGGCACGTCCATATGAACTACGGCGCAAACGTCCCGCGCGTGCTCACATACGGGGAGACCACGGTCATCAACGCCTTTGAACGATATATTCTGGAAATTTAAAAATCTGTTCATTGATTTTTTGTAAAAATGAGATATAATGGCTGTTCGTCAGAATGAAGGAACAAGGAGATGAACGCGCGGGCCATGAAGCACGACAGATTGGGCAAGGCGCTTCGTATCCTTGCCATCGCCGCATGGACGGGCATCATTCTCTTTGCCCTTTTGCACCGGCGGGACTTTACGCTGGACGGTATTCTCAGCTATACGCCGGAGAGTCCGCCGCTCGCGTTCGCCGTGCTGATGGTGCTGTTCGCGCTCAAGAGCCTGACCGTCGTGTTTTACGCGGGCGCGCTCTACGCCGCCGGAGGCGTGCTGTTTCCGCTGCCCGTTGCGATCGCGGCGGGGCTCTGCGGCACGCTCGTCATGGCGCTGATCCCCTACTTTCTCGCGCGGCGCCTCGGCGCGGCGCGGGCGGACGAGCTGCGCGCGAAGTACCCGAAGCTCGGGGAATTTGAACGGATCCGCAGCCGCAACGGCTTTGCTTTCGTGGTGGTGCTGCGCTGCGTCAACGTCATCAACTTCGATATCGGCAGTATGTACTGCGGCGCGGTGCGTCAGGCCCTTCCGACGTTTCTCGCGGGGAGCCTTGCCGGCAAGCTCGTCGATATCGTCATGTGGTCGGTCATGGGCGCGACGCTCGACGAGCGGGACCCCGTCCCGTTCCTCATCGCGCTCGCCATCGACCTGACCATTGCCCTCGCCGTGGTGCTGTGGGTAAAAAAGCAAAATAAAGAGGAGAACGATACGCTATGAAGAAAAAGTGGGGAGACCGGCGCGACGCAACGCTTCTGCGCGACATCGACTCGATGCACTACATCATGCCCCTGATGTATCCCAACCGCTGCGACAACGAGGCGTTCATTTCCGAACGCATCGACCTGACCAACGTCAACAAGTACTTAGAGAAGAAAAACGCGGACGATCCGGAGTACAGGTACAACATTTTCCAGATTATCGTCACCGCGGTGCTCAAGACCATCACGCTGCGCCCGCAGCTCAACCGCTTCATCGCGAACTATAACCTCTACCAGCGCGACAGCGTGTCGGCGGCGTTCACGATCAAGAAGATCTTTACCGACGAGGGCGACGAGGCGCTGGCGTTTCTCCGCGCCAAGCCCTCTGACAATATCGACTCGATCCACGACGAGATCTACCGTCAGGTGTCCTATGTCCGCAACGAGGGCAAGGACCCGTCCACCGAGGGCATGGACATGCTGCAAAAAATCCCTCTGGTTTTCAAAAAGAGCATCGGCGTCACCGCGCGTTTTCTGGATCGCCACGGCTGGATGCCGCGCTCGCTCATCGAAACCGACCCGTACCAATCCTCGGTCGTGCTGGCGAACCTCGGAAGCATCAAGCTGCACTCGGGCTACCATCACCTCACGAATTGGGGCACGACGTCGGTATTCTGCATCATCGGCGAGAAGAAGCCCCGCCGCTTTGAACTCGGCGACGGCACGACGGAGCTGCGCGACAGCATCGACATCGGCCTGACCATAGACGAGCGCATCTCCGACGGGTTCTACTGCTCCCGCGCGGTGCGCCTGCTCAAGACGCTGCTGGAGAATCCCGAGCTGCTCGAACTGCCGCTCGAAGAAAAAGTGGAATATTGATTCTTTTATCAGGCATTACGGTCATACTGTCATATCATGAGTAACAAAAAGATCTCGCCTCTCTACAAATTCATCAAGCGGCTGGTGTGGCTGTTCTACCCCAAGATGACGGTTTCCGGCGCGGAGAACCTGCCGGACGGGCCGTGCGTCATCGTCGGCAACCACACGCAAATGAACGGGCCCATCACCTGCGAGCTGTACACGCCGGGCGAGCATTACACCTGGTGCGCCGGCGAAATGATGCACCTGAGCGAAGTCCCCGCCTATGCGTACCGCGACTTCTGGTCGCAGAAGCCGAAGTATATCCGCTGGTTCTTCAAGCTCGCGTCCTACGTCATCGCGCCGCTGTCGGTGCTCGTGTTCAACAACGCGGACGTCATCGGCGTCTACCACGACGCGCGCATCATGTCCACGTTCAAGGAGACGCTCGAAAAGCTGCAAGGCGGCGCGCGCATCGTCATTTTCCCGGAGCACGACGTGCCGCACAACCACATCGTCTGCGACTTTCAGGACCGCTTTATCGACATTGCGCGTATGTACTACAAGCGCACCGGCGAGGAATTGAGCTTCGTCCCGCTCTATGTCGCGCCGAAGCTCAAGGCGATGTATTTCGGAAAGCCCGTCCGCTTCGATCACGCCGCGCCGCTCGATCGGGAGCGCCGGCGCATCTGCGGCTATTTGATGGACGCGATCACCGGCATCGCCGTGTCGCTGCCGCTGCACACGGTCGTGCCGTACCGCAATATCCGCAAGAAAAACTACCCCACCAACGTCCCCAAGGAGGCGACTTCCCTCGTGCGCAAGCCCGTCGTCAACTATCGCGAATTTCGTTTTTCCCGCCTGAACGAGCCGCAGTTCTCTCACATCAAGCTGCTCGGCGGGTGGATCGTGTACTTTATCTTTTACTTCCTCACCGAAAATCTGATCCCGCTTGAGGACTGTCATGTGATCCACTCCCATTTGGACGACCTGATCCCGTTCAACGAGTATTTCGCGATTTTTTACTGCTTTTGGTTCCTCCTGCTGATCGCGTCGTTGCTGTACTTCTTCCTCTATGATATCGAGAGCTTCAAGCAACTGCAAATCTTTATCATCATCACGCAGGTCGTCGCGATGATCTGCTACATCTTCTACCCCAGCGTACAGGACCTGCGTCCCGCGGTGTTCCCGCGCGACAATTTCTTCACGCATGTCATGGCGTTCATCTACGCGTTCGACACGCCTTCCGGCGTCTGTCCGTCGCTGCACGTCGCATACTCGATGGGTATCGCCTCCGTATGGCTCAAATATAAACCCGCGCCGAAGGCGTGGAAGGGTTTCGTGGTCTTCTCTGTCGTGATGATCTCGCTCTCCACCGCCTTTGTTAAGCAGCACTCGGCCATCGACATCGCCGTGGCGCTGCCGGTAGGTCTTCTGGCGGAGTACCTCGTCTACGGCACCCGTCCGGAGTTCCGCAAAAAGAGCAAGCTGCTCGCATATCTGGAAAAGGGTTGAGCGATGAAAGGAAAAGAATTTATCCGCGTCGTCAAGTTTACGCTGTTTTCCGCGAGCGCGGGGCTCATTCAGTTGGGCGCTTTCGCGCTGCTCAACGAGCTGCTGCACCTGCCCTATTGGCAGAGCTATGTGGCGGCTCTGGTGCTCTCCGTGCTGTGGAACTTTACGCTCAACCGCAAGTTCACCTTCAAGTCCGCCGCCAACGTGCCGGTCGCGATGCTCAAGGTCGCGTGCTACTACGCGGTGTTCACGCCGCTGAGCGGCTGGCTGGAGCATTTCTACACGATGACGCTCGGCTGGAACGAGTACATAGCGACCATTCTCAACATGCTGCTGAATTTCGTGACGGAATTTCTCTACCAGCGGTTTTTCGTGTTCGGCAAGAACATCGACACCAACGAAACGCAAAAAGAAGAGGCGCTCAAATGAGCGCCTGTTCTTTTTGCGTTTATACTAGGCCTTGTTTGAAAAATGCCGATATACCCAAACGGTGGGCCTTTTCAGGCAAGGCCTAGTTCCGCATTACATTTGGTTGAGCACCCGCTCGACGTCCTCCGGCTCCGGCATTGATTTGATCGCGCCGCGCTTCGTCGTCACAAGGTACGCCGCCGCGTTCGCGAAACGCAGCATCTCGTGCAGCTGCGGCTCCGTCAGGACGTCGACGCCGTGGTCCAGAACATAGTGCAGCACCGAGGCGCAGAACGTGTCGCCCGCGCCGGTCGTCTCGATCACGCCGCCGAGGCGGCAGCCTGCTTCAAACGCGCGGAAATCGCCATAGTACGAATAGCTGCCCTCCGCGCCGGCCGTGATGTTCAGCAGCTTGATGTTCGGGTACTGCTCCTGCAGCATCGCCGCGCCCTTGTCGAAGTCGGTCGTGCCGCACATGAACTCGACCTCGTTGTCCGAGATCTTGAGCACGTCGCACTGCGCGAGGCCCCACGCGATCTGCTCCCTCGCCGCGCCGTCGCTGTCCCACAGCGGCGGGCGGAGGTTCGGATCATAGGAGATCAGCGCGCCGGCTTCCCTGGCGAGCGAGATCGCCTCGCGCGTCGCCGTGCGTACCGGCTCGTCGGTCAGAGACAGCGAGCCGAAGTGGAAGATGCGGCAGTTCCGCAGCGCGTCCGCGTCCAGCTCGTCCGCCGACAGGTTAATATCCGCGCCCGGCTTGCGGTAGAAGCTGAAATCGCGGTCGCCGTTCTCAAACGTGTGCACGACGGCAAGCGTCGTGTGCACCGCTTTGTCGCGCCGGAGGCCGCGGCTGTCGATGCCCGCGCCGCGGAGCGTCTCCTCAAGGACATCGCCGAAGCCGTCCGCGCCGACCTTGCCGAGGAACACGCAGCTATGCCCCAGCTTACGCAGCATCGCCAGCACGTTCGCCGGCGCGCCGCCGGGATTTGCCTCAAACAGGAGGTTCCCCTGTTCGCTCCTGCCGTTCTGCGTAAAGTCGATCAGCAGCTCGCCGAGAGCCGCGACGTCGTATGCCATAGCGATGCTCCTTTGGTTAAATCGAAGTTTGGTCGCTCGCGAGATCGCCGAGCAGCTTGTCGCGCACCTGCGCGACGTTCGTCTCGCGCACCTTCTGGCGTAGCGGCAGCACCGCGCGCGGAGAGACCGACAGCTCGTCGATGCCGATGGAGAGGAACGTCTCGGTCAGTTGCAGGTCCGCGCCGAGCTCGCCGCAGATGCCGACCCAGATGCCGTTCTTATGCGCGTTGTCCGCGACCATTTTCAGCAGGCGCAGCACCGCCGGATGATGCGGATTGAAGAATCGGCCGAGGTCGTTGTTCTGGCGGTCGCAGGCAAGCGTGTACTGCGTCAGATCGTTCGTGCCGCAGGAGAAGAAGTCGACCTCTTTGGCGAGGCGGTCGCTCATGATCGCCGCCGCGGGCGTTTCGATCATGATGCCGATCTGCACGTCGTTCGAGTACGCGACGCCCTCGGCGTCAAGCTCCTTTTTGACCTGCTCGCACATCTTCTTGGCTTCCTTGACCTCCCAAACGCTCGCGACCATCGGGAACATGATGCACAGCTTGCCGAACGCCGACGCGCGATAGAGCGCGCGCAGTTGGGTGCGGAAGATCTCCGGACGGTTGAGGCAGATGCGCAGCGCGCGGTTGCCCATCGCCGGATTCTCCTCCTTCGGGAGGTTGAAGTACTCGATCTGCTTATCCGCGCCGATGTCCAGCGTGCGGATCACGACTTCCTTGCCGTCCATGTCCGAGAGCACCTTCTTGTATGCCTCGAACTGATAGTCCTCGCTCGGGAAATCGTCGCAGCCGAGATACAGGAACTCGCTGCGGAACAGGCCGATGCCGCCGCCGTCGTTCTTGAGCACGGTGGATACGTCCTCGGGATTGCCGATGTTGCAATAGATGCGGATGCTGTGGCCGTCCTTCGTGACGTTTTCCTTTCCCTTGAGCTGGTCGAGCATCTCCTGAAGCTTGAGCTGCTCCTCGCGCTTCTTCATCAGATGCGCGCGGGTGTCCGCGTCGGGCTCGAATACCGCCGTACCCGTGCCGCCGTCGACGATGACCTCGCGGCCCGCGTATTCTTTTTTCAGTTGGTCGCCCACGCCGATAATGGCGGGAATCCCCATTGTGCGCGCGAGGATCGCCGTATGGCTGGAGCCGGAGCCGCCCTCGGTGATGAAGCCCAGAATCTTGCTCTTGTCGAGCTGCACGGTCTCGCTCGGCGCGAGGTCGTCGGACGCGAGGATCACGGGCACGTCGCTGTCGATGCCGCCCTGCGCCGCGCCGGACAGAATACCGATGATGCGGTTGGAGACGTCCTTAACGTCCGCCGCGCGCGCCTGCATATAGGCGTCGTCCATCGAGGCGAACATCTCGGCAAACTGTTCGCGTACGTCGGCGATGACCGCCTCGGCGTTCGTACCGCCCTTGATGGCCTCCTCAATGGCCTCCTCGTAGTCGAGGTCCTCCGCCATCATCTGATGCGTCTCAAACAGCAGCGCCGCCTCGTCGCCCGCCTCCGCGCGCGCCTTTTCGGCGAGCGCGCCGAGCTGGTCGATCGCTTTCGCCTGCGCGTCCTTGAAGCGCTTCCACTCCGCCTCGACGTCGGCGACGGTGGTGCGCGTAATGTCAGCTTTCGCGCGCTGGTAGAAATAGAGCGGGCCGGCGGCGACGCCGGTGGACACGCCCTTGCCCTGGATCGTGATCATGATCGTTGCTTCCTTTCCGATAAATTTTCAGGTGGCCATAACAGAAAACGGCTGTCACACCGGCAGCCGTTTTCTGTTTTTGTCGGTTAGAAATAGGTCTTGAAGAACTCCTCGATCTTCGCGGCGACGTCTTCCTCGTTTTCGCCCTCGATGCTGACGGTCACGGTGTCGCCCTGCTTGATGCCCATACCCATGAGCGCCATGAGCTTGAGCGCGTTGACGCTTTTATCGCCCTTGGTGACAGTCACGGTGGTGCCGGCGTAATTCTTGATCTCCTTGACCAGAATGCCTGCGGGACGGGCGTGAATGCCGACAGGATCGGTGATGGTGTAGTCAAAGCTCTTCATGTTGGTTTCCTCCTTGAAAGTTGAATTATGATAATCGGTTGAGCCGGTATATCAACGCTTGCTTATTTCGCGCCGCACTCGACGCCGTCCAGATCGTCGGAGTTGGTGAGGAGCACGACCACGGTGTCAGGGTGGCCCGCGGCCTTGATCTTCGCGCGGTCAAAGGTCAGGAGCTTCTGCCCCGCCTTGACCTTGTCGCCTTCCTTGACGGCGGGCACGAAGCCGTCGCCGTTCATGCCGACCGTATCCACGCCGACGTGGATCAGCACCTCCATGCCGTTCGACTCAAGGCCGACGGCGTGCTTGCTCTCCGCGACCGAGGTCACTTCGCCGTCGAACGGCGCGACCACGACGCCCTCCTCGGGCTCGATACCGACGCCGTCGCCGAGGATACCGGCCGCAAAGGTCTCGTCGGGGATCTCCTCGCGGGCGATGACCTTGCCCTTCGTGGGCTGGAGCACCGCGCCCGCCGCGCAGCGGATCACGCTGGTCGCCGGAGCTTCGATGGCAGGCTCCGCCTTGGCGGGGGCCGCTTCCTGCTTTCCGCCCTCGGGGGCGTCTTCCTTCCAGATGACCCAGGTCAGCGCGAACGCGACGCCCGCGGCGATGACCATCTCAAGCAGATAGACGGGAATGTTGTTGATGGCGGGGATACCGGGGATACCGGTGACGCCGTACACGGTCGCGCCGAACGGCACGGTCGCGCCGTTCATGTCGGTGCCGTGCATCCAGGACGCGAACAGCGCGCCGACCGCGCCGCCCGCCATGCCGCAGACAAACGGCTTCATGAAACGGAAGTTAACGCCGAAGATCGCCGGCTCGGTGATACCGAGGGACGCCGAGAGCGACGCCGGCAGGGCGACGGACTTGGTCTTCTGGTTCTTGACCTTGAGCGCGACCGCAAGGCACGCGCCGAACTGCGCGATGTTCGCGGCGGTGGCGATGGGCATCCAGGTGTTGACGCCGGTGCTCGCGATCATGCCCGCCTCGATGACGTTGTACATGTGGTGCAGGCCCATGACGACGGTGACGGGATAGATCGCGCCCATGACGGCGGCGCCCGCGCCATGACCGATGGTAATGAGCGTACGCGCGCCCGCAAGCACCCAATTCTCAAACACGGAGAACACCGGCCCGATGATGGTGAAGGTGATGTAGGACGTGATGAGCACCGTGCACAGCGGGGTGACAAACAGGTCGATCATCTCCGGCACATGCTTATGCAGCCATTTTTCCACCGTCGACATCAACAGGACCGCCAAAATGACGGGTATGACGTGCCCCTGATAGCCGACCTGCTGGACCGGGAAGAAGAAAATGTTCCATGTCGGGATCGCTCCCTCGTAGCTGGC
The DNA here is from genome assembly GCA_017458025.1 of Oscillospiraceae bacterium. Taxonomy (GTDB): domain Bacteria; phylum Bacillota; class Clostridia; order Oscillospirales; family Oscillospiraceae; genus Hominicoprocola. Next base: position 13,908 of record JAFTGG010000161.1, read on the forward strand.
GACCGTCCACGCGTTGATGAGCGCGGGGTGCACCATCATCAGGCCGATGACCGCGCCGAGGAAGATGTTGCCGCCGAACACGCGCGCGGCGGAGATCGCCACGAGCACGGGCAGCAGCGCGAACGCGGTGTTCGCGACAAGGTCGAGGAACGAGAACCAATCGGTCGCGCCGAACGCGGGCGCGAACTTCGGGATCGCCTCGACGATACCCATCATCAGGCCGGAAGCCACGATGGCGGGCAGGATCGGCACGAACACGTCGCCGGGGACCTTAAGGATACGTCTCCACAGCGGCGCCTGCGCGGCGGCCGCGGCCTTGACGTCGTCTTTGGTGGCGGCGGTCATGCCGGTGACGGCGAGGAACTCGTCGTAGACCTTGTTGACCGTGCCCGTGCCGATGATAAGCTGGAGCTGGCCGTTCGATTCAAACATGCCCTTGACGCCGTCGACGTTTTCAAGAGCCGCCTTGTCGAGCTTGCTGTTGTCCGCGATCACGAGACGCAGACGCGTGGCGCAGTGCGCCGCGCTGACGATGTTCTCTCTCCCGCCCAGGTGGGAGTAGATCTCCTCAGCGCACTTACGGTAGTCCAATGCCATAAGTGATTTTCTCCTTACACTTCATTTTGCTGCCCTTTCGGACAACCACCCTGTATTATAACGGAAAGTTCTGCCAATGTAAACAAAAACTTATGCAAGTTTCGCGTCATTTTTAGACAAGTTTCAAGGCTTCAAACGCCCGCGCCAATCCGTCCTCCCCGACGGCGCCGCAAACCAGACCGCTGACGCGCTTGAGCGCCTCGCTGCCGTTCGCCATGCAGACGCCGAGGCCCACGGTCTCGATCATCTCAAGGTCGTTCATGCTGTCGCCGAAGCCGACCGTGTCGGACAGCGGGACGCCCAGCGCCTCCGCGATGCGGCGGACGCCGCGGCCCTTGTCGAATTTGCGGTTGATCATCTCACCGTTGACGCAGCCCTTTGAAAACGCGTCCTGCACAACGAAGTTGAACTCCGCCTCCGCCGCGCGGCGCACGGGCGCAAGCTGCTCCTCCCGTTCGCAGAGGAACAGCACCTTGTAGACGGGCCTGCCGTCGTACTCGCGCATAGGAAGAATGTGCAGCTCCTCCTCCAGCGCGCGCCGCCATCGCGCCAGCTCGCTGCTGCCGCCGTTGACGCGGCCCATAAACTCCACCGTGCCCTCGTCACAGTAGCTTTTCTCCCACGCCTCTATGGTGCGGTAGATGCCGTTTTCCCGCAAAAGCGACAGGATACGCTCGCTCTGCTCCGCGGTCATCGGGCAGTCGTAGAGCACCTTGTCCCCGCAGACGACGTAGCCGCCCGCGCTGGCAATATAGCCGTCGAAGCCGTATCCGAGCAGCGGCGAGAGCATCGCGTAATTGCGTCCCGAGCAGAGAAACACCTTATTGCCCGCCGCGCGGGCACGGCGGATCGCGTCGACGGCGCTGCGCGGCGGCTCCGTTGCGCCAGGCTCCGTCAGCGTGCCGTCGACGTCGAGAAAAATCAGTTTTTGACTCATTCCGATATCTCCTTACCGGCGTCAAGCATCGCTCCGGCCAGCCTTGACGGCCGGAGCGCCCGCCATATTCGCGGCTGCCGCGCAGGCGGTGGGCAAAACGGCAGTTTAGCCGCTGTGCGGTCGATCTGCGTCGAAGGCGCGCGTCAGCCACAAAAAACCGCCGGGCGGGATCGGCAGGGCGCCGTCTTCGCGGACCTTGCCCGCGAACAGGTCGGTCATCGGCGCGTCCTCGCCCGTCCAGACCACGCGCTCACAATAGTCGAAGTTGAAGTACGCCAACAGCTTCTCGCCGTCGCGGTAGCGTCCGATGCCGAGCACGCCGTCATAGCCGGTGTCGAGCAGCCAGACGTCCGCCTCGCCGTCGAACGCGCGATGCTCCGCGCGAAGCGTTTCGAGCCGCCGGATACCGCCGAACAGCCTGCCCTCGACGGTATCGGGATCGTGCCGCAGCGCGGCCTTGTCCCAATCGAGGTTCCCGCGATGCAGCCATCGGCTGTCGTCGCGGCGGAGCGGGTCGTCGTGGTAGCCGTAGTCGTTCTCCTGCCCGATCTCGTCGCCGCTGTAGAGCACGGGAATGCCGCTGAGCGTGAACATGTAGGCGTGGAGCATCAGGTCGTAGCGCAGCGCCCAATCGGTCTTATAGCCGTTCTTTTCATAGCGCGCGGACTCAAGCCCGCAGAGCGACGCCGTCGTGCCGCACAGCCGCGCGTCGCCGAGCGTCGGGTCGTCGTTGTACAGCTCGCCGCGGGCGGGGCTGCCCTCCCACTTGCCGGTGAGGTAGTCGTTGAGAAACTTTTTATGCGCGACCTCCTCGCCGCCATAGCCCTCAAGAAAGTCGTAGTCGAGGCCCCAGCCGATGTCGTCATGGCAGCGGAGGTAGTTGAGGAACGTATATTCCCCGGGGAGCGCGAAGACCTGTTCAAGCTGGTGGCGCAGCAGGCGCGTGTCCTTTGTCGCCACGGTGTGCCAGGTGCTCGCCATCGTGGTCACGTTGTAGAGCAGGTGGCACTCCGGCTTTTCCACCGTGCCGAAGTACGGCACGACCTTGCTCGGCTCCATGACGATCTCGCCGAGCAGCAGCGTGCCCGGGCAGACGATCTCGCACACCATGCGCATCATGCGCACGAGCGTATGCACCTGCGGCAGGTTGCGGCAGGTGGTGTCGAGCTCCTTCCAGATGTACGGCGTCGCGTCGAGGCGCACGATATCGACGCCCCGGTTGCAGAGGTAGAGCATGTTCTCCGTCATGTCGTTGAACACGACGGGGTTCGCGTAATTGAGATCCCATTGGTAGGGATAGAACGTCGTCATGACGACCTTCCCCGCCTCCTCGCACCAGCTAAAATTGCCGGGCGCGGTGGTCGGGAACACCTGCGGGACGGTCTTTTCAAACTCGTTGGGCACATCCCAATTGTCATAGAAGAAAAACCTGTCCTGATACTCCTTTTCGCCCGCGCGGGCCCTGCGCGCCCACTCGTGATCCTCGCTCGTGTGGTTCATCACGAAATCAAGGCAGACGGCAATGCCGCGCTTATGGCAGTCCGCGGCGAGCGCTGCGAGGTCGTCCATCGTGCCGAGCTCGGGCTGTACGGTGCGGAAATCCGACACGGCGTATCCGCCGTCGCTGCGTCCCTCGGGCGATTCCAGCAGCGGCATCAGGTGCAGGTAGTTGACGCCGCAGTCCTCGACGTAATCGAGCTTTTTGCGCACGCCCTTAAGCGTCCCCGCGAACGCGGAGACGTACATCAGCATACCCACCAGCTCGCGCCGTTTGTACCACCGCGGGTCGGCAAGGCGCTCGCGGTCGAGCCGGCGCAGCGCCGCGGGACGCGCCGCGTACATGCGCGCAAGCATTCCGACAAAGTATTCGTATGCCTTTTCGTCGCCGTGGTACAGCTCCATATAGAGCCACTTGAGCTCATCGGCATGACGCTCGTAACGCACGCGAAATTCTTTCATACGGCCGGTCTTCTCCATAGCCTTCTCCCCCAAAAGACGGATTGTGCCATCATTATAAAGCGTACAACTCCCCCTTGTCAACGGCGCGGTTTTGTGCTACCATGCGCATAGACTGCCAAATTGTACGGAGATGTGGGATATATGGAGAACAACTCTTTTAAAAGCTCGCTTTTCGGCGGTTTTCGCCGCAAAGACGTCATCGCTTATATCGAAAAAAGCGCCAATGCGTCGAACGAGCGCATCGCCGCGCTGGAGCAGGACGGCGACAGGCTCACGCAGGAAAACGGCGCGCTGCGCGACGACCTCGCGTCCGTCAGCGGCGCGCGCGACCGCCTGTCCGAGGCGCTGCACGACAACTTCGACAAGCAGGAGGAGCTGCGCGCCGCGCTGGACGCCGCGAATGACGAGTTGGAGACGCTGCGCGCAAAGCTCGCGGCGCTGGTCGGCGAGCGCGACGCGCTGCGCGCCGAGGTCGAAGCGCTGCGCCCGCAGGTCGAGGAGTTCCGGTCCGTCAAGGATAAGCTCTCCGAGCTGGAGCTTGCGGGGGACCTGCGTGCCGACGACTACGAAAAAGAGATCTATGGCCGCGCCGACTACAACTAAGCCGACGTCCGCAAGCGCGCGGACGAGTATGCGTCCGAGATCCGCGAGCGCGCCGACGAGTACGAGAGCGAGACCCGCGCGAAGGTCGGCGAGCTGCTGGGCGGCTGCCGCTCGCAGGTCGACCTCGTGCTCGCGACGCTGGGCGAGACCTGCGCCAACGTGACGGCGGAGCTGCAAAAGAGCACCGAGACGGTCTCCCGCCTGCCCGACGCGTTCCACACGCTGCGGCACGACCTCGACGATTTGGGCAAATAAACCGGCGGCAAACGGAACGGCGGCCTGACGGCCGCCGTTTTCTTGCTTTTTTGTAAAAAGGGCTTGACTGTCAAGCGGCTTGATACCTTATGCTGATACTGTTATCGAATAAAAAGCTTACACTTTTTATCCGATAGATGCCGCCGGCGGCGGCATACAGTTGCTAACGCAACTGACGGCTCAAAGGAAATCTTTTTATATGAGTTGAGTATGAAGCCGTAAGGAGGCATGTATATGACCATCAAGGAAATCGAAGAACGCTCCGGCATGACCCGCGCCAACGTCCGCTTCTACGAATCGCAAGGGCTGCTCAGCCCCGAACGGAAAGAGAACGGCTACCGCGCATATTCGGACGGCGATCTCGACACGCTGCTGCGTATCCGCCTGCTGCGCTCGCTGGGCGTGTCTCTGGACGACATTCGCGCGCTGCAAACGGGCGACGCGGAGCTGCCCGACACGCTGCGGCGGCAGTTGGACGCGCTGCTCGCGGAGCAAAAAACGGTCGAGCGCTCGCGCGAGGTCTGCCGCGAGATGCTCGACGACGGCGCGCAGTACGCGACGCTGGACGCGCCGCGGTATCTCGACGCGCTGTCGCGGGAGACGCCCGCCGCCGTGCCGGAGGGCGACGCCGTGCCAAAGGTGCGTGCGCCGTGGCGGCGGTATTTCGCCCGCTCGCTGGACTTCGCGCTTTGCGAAATGCTCTGGTATATCCTTTTGCTGCTGATCAACTTCAATCCCGCGCAGAGCAGGGGCATGCGGCTGCTCAATCTGCTGATGAGCGCTCTGATCCAGCTCGCGCTGGAGCCGCTGTTCCTCTCCAGGCTCGGCACAACGCCGGGTAAGTGGCTGCTGGGCCTCGGCGTGACCGACGCCGACGGCGGGCGGCTCAGCTATCGCGACGCGTTCCGGCGCTCGGTGGACGTGCTGGTGTACGGCTACGGCTTCCATATCCCGCTCTACTCTCTCCTGCGCCTGTACCGGAACTACGCCGCCTGCGACAGGGGCGAGACGCTCCCGTGGGAGAGCGGCAGCGTGCTGGCGCTCAAGGACGAAGCGCCGTGGCGGACGTGGGCGTACGTCGGCGCGCACATCGCGCGTTTTGCCGTTTTGATGCTGGCGCTGCTGCTGACGCTACTGCCGCATCACCGGGGCGACATCACCGTCGCGGAGTTCTGCGAGAACTACAACGATCTGGTGGATTTCCTCGACCGCGAGCAGTTTGGCCGGCTCGACGAGACCGGAAGCTGGGTGCATCGCCGGACGGGCGGCGTCGAGCTGTTCATTGACTCCTCCGTCACGCCCGCGCTGACCTTTACCGAGGAGGGCGGATATATGACCGGCGTCGGCTTTGAGGAGTCGCTGGTCAACAGCGAATATGTCCCGTCGTCCTGCAATGCGGAGATGCAGTTCCTGCTGATGACCTTTGCCGCCTCGCAGAAGGGCGCGATTTGGCGTCTGGGCGAGATTTACTCGGCGGTACAGGACATTGCGGACAACGCCTACCGCAGCTTCGACGTCGCCGCCTGCGGCGTCCGCGCCGTCTGTGACGTGTCGTATCGGGGCTACAAGGACTTCGGCGGGCTCTCTCTGTTCCCCATCGACGAGCCGACGATCTTCTCTATGGGCTTTTCGTTGAGCAAATAACAAAAGCTCCGCCTTTCGGCGGCACTTTTCACTCTTTATGCCATTGGAACTTGCTCTCCGTGCCGTTGAGCAGGCGTTTGATGTTCCCGCGGTGCGCCCAGAGCACCAGCCCCGCCATCAGGAGGGAGAGGACAAAGCAGAAAGTAAATACGTCATACCCGATAGATTCCCTTTGCGCATGGTAGACCGCCCACGTCATGATGGGAAAGCTGACCGCGGCGCAGACCGAGCCGAGCGAGACGTACTTTGTCGCCGCCCACAGCAGGGCAAACAGGCCCCAGCCGACCAGCGCGATGCGCCAGTCGATCATGATGAGCGTCATGCCGCTGCACAGAATGCCCTTGCCGCCCTTGAATTTGTAGAACGCGGGGAACATGTGCCCCACGACGACCCAGAAGCCCATAAAATATTTCCCATGCGGATCGCCGATGACCCACGCGCCGAGCGCCACCGCGACCGCCGCTTTTGCCAGATCGACCGCAATCACGCACCACGCGTATTTCGCGCCGTAGGTGCGGTAGAAGTTCGTCAACCCCGCGTTGCCGCTGCCGTGCTTACGCACGTCGTCGTGGTAGAAGACCTTTGAGGTCAGCAGCGCGCCGTTGACGCAGCCGAGCAGATAACCGACAAGCGCCATCGCGAACCAGAGCGCATAAAGGAGCGGCATCAACATCTCCAGCATATCTTACTCCTTCTCCCCGCGCTCGCGGACGGTCAACACCACCGGCGTGCCCTCCAAACCGAACACGTTGCGGATACAGTTTTCCAGATATCTGCGATACGAGAAGTGGAACAGCCGCATGTCGTTGCAGAACACGACGAAGTGCGGCGGCTTGACGCCGACCTGCGTCATGTAATAGATCTTGAGCCGTCTGCCCTTGTCCGTCGGCGGCTGGACGCGCGTCTGCGCGTCCTCCAGCACGTTGTTGAGCATGCCCGTCGTGATGCGGGTGCAGGACTGCTCGTAGACGTAGTTGATAAGCTCAAACAGCCGCGTCACGCGCTGGCCCGTCGCCGCCGAGATGAACAGCACCGGCGCGTAGGTCATATACGCGAGGTCGCGGCGCACGTCCTCGCGCATCTTGTCCATCGTCTTGCCGTCCTTTTCGACGAGGTCCCACTTGTTGACGACGATGATGCACGCCTTGCCCGCCTCGTGGGCGAGGCCCGCGACCTTGGTGTCCTGCTCCGTGACGCCCTCGGTGGCGTCGATCATGATGAGGCACACGTCCGCGCGGTCGATCGCCATCGTCGCGCGCAGCACGCTGTAGCGCTCGATGCTCTCGTCCACCTTCGACTTCTTCCGCATACCCGCCGTGTCGATGAAAACGTATTTGCCCGTCTCGTTCTCGAAGCGGCTGTCGATGGCGTCGCGCGTCGTGCCCGCGACGTTGCTGACGATGACGCGCTCCTGTCCCAAAATACGGTTCACGAGAGACGACTTGCCGACGTTCGGCTTGCCGATGACGGCGACCTTGATCGCGTCGTCCTCCTCGTCCTCGCCGTCGTCGGGCGGGAAGTGCTCGATACACCGGTCGAGCAAGTCGCCCGTGCCGTGCCCATGCACCGCCGAGACCGCGACCGGATCGCCGAGGCCGAGGTTGTAAAATTCGTAGTAGTCGGGATCGACAGCGCCGGTGGAATCCATCTTGTTCACCGCGAGGACGATGGGCTTGCCGCTGCGCAGCAGCATGTTCGCCACGTCCTGATCGCTGGCGGTAAGTCCGGTCTTGACGTCGGTGAGAAAGATGATGACGTCGGCGTGGTCGATGGCGATCTGCGCCTGCTCGCGCATGAAGGTCAAAATCTGGTCGTCGGTGCGCGGCTCGATGCCGCCGGTGTCGACCAGCATGAACTTCCGCCCCACCCACTCGCACTCGCCGTAGATACGGTCGCGCGTGACGCCGGGCGTATCCTCGACGATGGCGAGGCGCTTGCCGATGAGCTTATTAAAGAGCATGGACTTGCCGACATTCGGCCTGCCCACGATGGCAACCAAGGGTTTCATATCGTATCCTCCTTTGAGAAAAGGGTGTCCACAAGCGAGTAGCCGTCCGTCTCCGAGACGATTACGGGGCGGCGCAGCGCTTCCGAGACCTGTTCGAGCGTCACGTCGTCAAGGAACACGCCCTCGCCGTGGCGCAGCATATTGGCGGGAATGATGACGCGCTCGCCCAGCTCCCGCACGGAGAGCTGCTTGATGATGTCCTGTCCCGTCACAAGGCCGGAGACCGTAATGCTGTGGCCGAAAAAGTCGTTGACGACGGCGACGACTTCGCCGCGCAGCCGCGGAAACTTCTCCCGCGCCGCGTCCACCAAACGTTCAATGAACGGCGCCGCCGCGACGCCCGTCGCGATCGTAAAGCTCGGCACGCCGCCGTCGTCGATATCCCGCAGGCCGTCCAAAAATTCGTTCGTCGTGTTGCGCAGCATGCCGACGCCGTTTTCGAGCTGCTGATAGTCCTCGTAATAATCCTCATCCGGCAGCGGGCGCCCCGCTTTGAGGTACAGCTCATCGGCGCAGAAAAACATGCGCGTGCCGAAGCGCTCCAGGCACTTCGCGCCGTATTCGTCCACCGTGTCGATGATCTCCGCCGCCTTTGCCGCGTCGACCTCCGGCACCTTGGCGAGGCCCTTGCGGTACTTGGTCAGACCCACCGGCACGACCGAGCAGGAGCGGAAGCCGATCTCCATCAGGTCCTCGATGGTGCGCTTCAGATGCTCGCCGTCGTTCCAGCCGGGGCAGACGACGATCTGCCCGTTCATCTCGATGCCCGCCGCGCCGAACGCGCGCATGTACTCCATGCTCTTGTCGGCGTGCCTGTTGCCGAGCAGCGTGCAGCGGAGCTTCGGCTCCGTCGCCTGCACCGAGACGTTGATGGGGCTGATGCGCAGGTCGATGATGCGCTGCGCCTCGCGCTCGGAGAGGTTGGTGAGCGTGATGTAGTTCCCCATTAAGAAGGATAACCGCGCGTCGTCGTCTTTAAAATACAAAGTGTCGCGCATGTTCGGCGGCATCTGATCGACGAAGCAGAACACGCAGTGATTGGAGCAGGGGCGCGGCTCGTCCATGAGGTAGGTGTCGAAGTTGAGGCCGAGATCCTCGCCCTCGTCCTTGCGGACGCGGAGCTTGCGCACCGTGCCGTCCGGCTCGCCCAGCTCGACATGCAGCGCCGGATCGTAGCAGAAAAAGCGGTAGTCCAGCACGTCCACGATGTCGTGATGGTTGAGCTTCAGGAGCTTTTCCCCCGCGCGGATACCCGCCTTTTCCGCGGGACTGCCCGCGTCGACCGACGCGATGACCGTGCTCATGGACTCCCTCCCCTCCGCTTAGGCGTAAATTCTTACTTGTATAGTATAGCCGAAACCTCGCGTGCGCGCAAGCGAAAACGGCAAAAATCACCTGCCGGCGGTTGACAACCGCAGCCCGCTCCGCTATAATACGGATTGCGAAAAGCCGGTCCGCCGGTACTGCCGCCGCCCGTCAACGGGAGGGCGGTTTTTTTCGGCAAATGAAAACAAGCTCACGGAGGGATACACCATGTGGAATATGATCTGGCCGCTGCTCATCATCGTCGGCAGCAACTGCCTCTATCACATCTGCGCGAAGTCCGTTCCGGAGAACGCGCACGCTTTCGGCGCGCTGACCGTTACATACCTCATCGGCGCGGCGCTCTCCGCCGCCGTCTTCCTCATCAGCGTCAAGCCCGCGAACGCGCTCACGGAGCTGCACAAGCTCAATTGGGCGTCGATCGTGCTCGGCTTCGCCATCGTGGGGCTGGAAGCCGGAAACGTGTTTTTGTACCGCGCGGGCTGGAAAATCAGCGTCGGCTCGCTGGTGGGCAACATCAGCCTCGCCGTCGTGCTGCTGTTCGTGGGGTACTTCCTGTTCCGCGAGACCGTCACCGTCCGGCAGCTTGTCGGCGTCGCGGTCTGCGCCGCGGGTCTGTTTCTCATTACGAAGTGAGGGCCGGAACGAAGCCTGTCGTCATTTTGTAAAGTGTCTTGACACGGGGGACGAAGCACTATTATACTGTCACTAAATTCTATCGGGAGACGTCTATCATGGATATTCAGGGAATTGGCAACGCGTATACGTCCGCTTTGCCGCAGGCCGCGCCGCCGTCGAAGCAGACGGCCGATACAACGACAACAAATACGGATCAGGTCGATCGAGAGCTTGAGCAGCTGCGTGCCAAAAAGCAGCAGGCGGAGCAGCGGCTTCGCACGGAAAACGACCCGTACAAGCGCCTCGCCCTCGAAGAACAGCTTCGTCAGGTCGAGCGCGAGCTTTCCGCGAAGGACAACGACGCCTATCGCCGGCGGCGCGCGGTCGTTTCGTAATACGGCACAGTAAAAAATCGGGCGGGAGCTTCGCTCCCGCCCGATTTTTCTCTCATTGCGCTTTTTACAGCTTCTCGCGGATCTTGGCAGCCTTGCCGACGCGGCCGCGCAGATAGTACAGCTTGGCGCGGCGGACATAGCCCTTGCGCACGGTCTCGATCTTCTCGATCGAGGGGCTGTGGATCGGGAACACCTTCTCCACGCCGACGCCATAGGCGAGGCGTCGCACGGTAATGGTCTCCTCGATGCCGCCGTGCTTTTTGGCGATCACGATGCCCTCGAAGACCTGGATACGCTCGCGGGAGCCTTCCTTGATGCGCACATGCACGCGGACGGTGTCGCCGACGTTTGCCTCGGGCGCGGTCTCCTTCATCTGCTGCTTTTCGAGTTCCTTGATGAGATCCATAGATATTTCCTCCTGTTTTATAGGCGTTCATGGTCGTTGTTTCCGTGCGTACCTTGAACGCACACGGCAGAGGACCGCCCTTTTTCAAGCTATGGTAGAATACCATAGCTTTTTGAAAATTGCAATAGTTTTTTCGAGGAAATTTGCGCCCGCAGGCGCAAATGAACCTGATACTAATATGCAACTAAAACAAGACATTCCTTGCGGCATAATTTGTGCCACGCTGCGTTGTCGTCCTTGGCGGGCGTCAGCCCGCCTGCGTCCTCCGCCTTGCCTGACAAAAATTCTGCTCGCAAGCCTTTGCCACTTTTAGTCGCATATTAGGCCTTGTTTGAAAAATGGGCAACGTGACCAACGGCGAGGCATTTTTTCGCCAGACAAGGCCGATTTGACGCAGCAATACTTTGTGTATTGCAAGAAAAATTGCCGCAGTATGACGGAAAAAGACCCGCAGTTTGGGCATGTC
>JAFTGG010000162.1 GCA_017458025.1 Oscillospiraceae bacterium
AGGCGGCGGAATAAGGGGAATCACGACAAAGCGCATGCGGGTACCGTATGCGCTTTGTTGCGACGGAGCAAGTCATGAGCGACAGGGAATTGCGCTTGCAGCCGAGGTTGCAATGCATCGCGGATTGCGTGCCGCGCGGCGCGCGTCTTGCCGACGTCGGCACCGATCACGGATATCTGCCTGCGGCGCTGCTGCAGCAAGGGCGCATCGCGCGGGCGATTGCTTCAGACGTCAATATCGCGCCGCTTGCGCGCGCAAAAAGCACCGCGGCGGAGTACGGGGTCGCGGAGCGTATGGATTTCCGCCTCTGCGTGGGTCTTGACGGCGTCGCGCAGAACGAAGCGGATACCGTCGTCATCGCCGGCATGGGCGGCGAGACCATCGCCGCGATCTTACGGGCCGCCGCTTGGGATTGGCGTGGCAAGACGTTGCTGCTCCAGCCGATGACCAAGGCGGAGCTGCTGCGGCGATGGCTCACGGCGCACGGCTTTCGCATCGCGTCCGAGCGGCTTGTGCGCGACAAAGGTACGATCTACGCCGTCATCGAAGCGGCGGCGGGGGAAGGCGCGCCGCTCAGCAGCGCGGAGGCGTGGTGCGGCGTGGGCCTGCAGCGCGATCCGCTTTACGGCGAATACGCGCGCGACCGCGCCAAAAAGCTAGAGCGCGCCTCGTTGGGATTACGACAAGCAAAAGAGCTTAACAGCGAGCAGATCAAAGCGCTGGAAGCGGACGCGGCGGAGCTGCGTCAGAAGATAAAGGAGTGGGAAGATGCCAACGGTACATGAGATCGAGCAATCGCTTTACGCTTGGGCGCCGCGCGCTTTGGCAGAGGAGTGGGACAACGTGGGCCTACTTGTCGGCAGCGGCGCGCGGGAGGTCAAACGCGTCCTCATCGCGCTGGACGTGACCGAATGGGTCGCCGCCGAGGCGATCGAGCGGGGCGCGGATCTGATCGTGGCGCACCATCCGCTGATGAACTGCACCTGGCATAAGGTGCAGAACGTGCTGGACGACAACGCCCAAGGCCGGCTCATCACGGCGCTTTTGAAGCACGATATCTCCGCGATCTGCATGCACACGAACCTCGACGCGGCGGACGGCGGCGTGAACGACGTTTTGGCGAGGACGCTCGGCCTGGAGGGGCTTTCGATGCTGAACGACGAAAAAATCGGGCGCGTCGGCACGTTAAAGAGCGAAAAAAGGCTTGAAGAGTTCCTGTATGATGTGGTACAATACTTAGGTTGTCAGGGAGTGCGGTACCGCGACGGCGGAAAGCCGGTGCGCAGGGTCGCCGTCGGCGGCGGCGCGTGCGCGGAGTATATCCCGCAGGCGATCGCGCTCGGATGCGACACATTTGTGACCGGCGACGTGAAGTACCACGACTTCCTCGAAGCGGACGGCATCAACCTGATCGACGCGGGGCATTTTGAGACGGAAAATCCTGTCTGCGCCGCGATCGAGACCTATCTCGCGGACAAGTTCCCGCGGCTGGAAACCGTACGCTCAACGTCTCATAAAGACGTGATCCAATACTACATGAAGTAAGGAGAAATACACCATGTCCGGACATTCCAAGTGGCACAATATTCAAAAGACCAAGGGCGCGGCTGACGCAAAGCGCAGCGCGGCGTTCACCAAGATCGCCAAGGAAATCATCGTTGCCGTCAAGCAGGGCGGCAGCGGCGACCCGAACAACAACTCCCGCCTCGCCACCGTCATCGCCAAGGCGAAGGCGGCGAATATGCCGAACGACAACATCAAGCGTACGATCGACAAGGCGCTCGGCTCCGGCAACACGGATAACTACGAGGCCGTCACCTACGAGGGCTACGGCCCCTGCGGCGTCGCCGTCATCGTCGAGGCGCTGACCGACAACCGCCAGCGCACCGCGCCGGAGGTTCGCCATTACTTCGACAAGTTTGGCGGTAATCTGGGCGCGCAGGGCTGCGTCAGCTGGTCGTTCGACCGCAAGGGCGTCATCGTCATCGACAACGAGGACGGCGACTATGAGGAGGACACGGTCATGGAGGACGCGCTGGAAGCCGGCGCGGAGGACTTCGAGGCCGACGGCCCCGTGTTCGAGATCACGACCGACCCCGACGCGTTCCCCGAGGTCGTCAAGGCGCTTGAGGACAAGGGCTATGTGTTCGTCAGCGCGGAGATCTCGATGGTGCCGCAGAACTACGTCACGCTCAAGACCGAGGACGACGTGAAAAACATGGAAAAGCTCATCGACTTCCTGGAGGAGAACGAGGACGTGCAGAACGTCTGGCACAATTGGGAGCAGGACTAGGCCTTGTTTTAAAATAGTAATATAAAAACAGACCATAGAGAAAGCCGCGGCGCGTTTGCGCCGCGGCTTTCATATTTCATTGCGAGCAAAACTGTAAGCCGGGTTCTGTATTTGACAGTCATCTATCTAGCCGCCGCGTTGCCGCGGCGATCCAGCCACCCCGGGAGCAGCCGGGCCGGCTTTGGAGCCTTGGCTAGTAGGCTCCCGCTCCCATACCGGTGTTGCTCCGGATAGAGTTTACAGCGGCGGACGCTTCCACGCCGTCGGGTGCGCTCTTACCGCACCTTTCCACCCTTACTCAAATGGCCGAAGCCACCTAAGCGGACTATTTCTGTTGCACTTTTCCTGAGATCGCTCTCGGCGGGCGTTACCCGTTATCCTTGCCCTGTGGAGCCCGGACTTTCCTCACCGTGCGGCCTTTCGGCCAACCGGCGCGACTGTCTGTTTTACTCGCGACGTTTATTTTAGCCTGTCGCGGACGCGCTGTCAAGGTTGCTATTTTCCTTTTTTTGGGATATACTGATACGGTTGAAAAATCTCCCTTGAAAGGACGCGCTTGCATGGACTTACAGGGCTATCTCGACTCGCTCCGTGGCAAGACCGCCGCGGTGCTCGGCATCGGCGTGAGCAACACGCCGCTCGTCGAGCTGCTGTGCAGCAACGGCGTGCGTACCGTCGCCTGCGACAAAAAGACCCGCGACGCCCTCGGCGCTACGGCGCAAAAGCTCGAATCGCTGGGCGCGGAGCTGCGCCTCGGCGAGGATTATTTGAAGGACATCGACGCCGACGTCATCTTCCGCACGCCGGGCATGCGTCCCGACGTGCCGGAGCTGCTTGCCGCGAAGGGGCGTGGGAGCGCCGTCACGTCCGAGATGCAGGTGTTTTTCGAGGTCTGCCCGTGTCCGATCATCGCCGTCACCGGCAGCGACGGCAAAACCACCACGACGAGCATCATCGCGGAGTTCTTCCGCGCAGCCGGACGCACGGTCTGGCTCGGCGGCAATATCGGGCATCCGCTGCTCGCGGAGGCCGGACGGATCAAGCCCGATGATATCGCGGTGCTGGAGCTCTCGTCGTTCCAACTGCTCGACATGACGCGTTCGCCGCACATCGCGGTGATGACGAACCTCTCGCCGAACCATCTCGACGTGCACCGCGACATGGCGGAGTACATCGCGGCAAAGGAGAATATCTTCCGCTATCAGGGAGCGGACGATATCGCCGTCTTCAACCTTGACAACGATATCACGCGCGAGCTGTCGGCCAAGACGAACGGCCGCGCGCGCCTGTTCAGCCGCCGCGACGAGGTCGCGGACGGCGCGTTCGTGCGCGACGGGGCGATCTGGCTGCGAAAAGGCGGGGAAGAGCGCGAAGTCGTCAAGACCGCCGATATCCGTATCCCCGGGCAGCACAACGTGGAGAACTACTGCGCGGCAATCGCCGCCGTGGACGGCCTGGCGCCCGACGAAGCCGTTCGCGAGGTCGCGAGGGAGTTTCGCGGCGTTGAGCACCGCATCGAGCTGGTACGCGAACGGCGCGGCGTAAAGTGGTATAACGATTCTATCGCGTCCAGCCCGACGCGCACCATCGCGGGGCTGCGCTCGTTTGACCAAAAGGTGATCCTGATCGCGGGCGGATACGACAAGCATATTCCCTTTACGCCTTTGGCACCGGAGGTCGTGGAGCATGTCAAGCTGCTGATCCTGTGCGGCGCGACGGCGGATGCGATCCGCGCGGCGGTCACGACTTACGAGGGCTACCGCGGCGCGCCGGAGATCGTCGAGTGCAAGACGCTGCAAGAAGCGGTGGACACCGCGTCCGCGCGCGCGGCAAGAGGCGATATCGTGACGCTGTCGCCGGCCTGCGCGGCATTCGATCAATTCGCGAACTTCATGGAAAGAGGAAAAGCTTTTAAGCAGATGGTCAATTCCTTGACGGATTAAGCGCTATACACGGCACAACCTGGCGGGAACGACCGGTAAAGTTCTTTTGGCCCTTTTCGTTTAAGCAAAGGACGGAATAGGGAAAAGCCCTTCGCGCATACGCTCCCATGAGGTGGGGATATGCGCAGATATATGCATCGGACGCTCTCGCGGAAGGATAAGCTGCTGCTCTGGATCGCGGCGATCGCGCTGGGGCTGCTGGTGCTGGCGCTGGTCGCC
This sequence comes from Oscillospiraceae bacterium, assembly GCA_017458025.1. Lineage (GTDB taxonomy): Bacteria > Bacillota > Clostridia > Oscillospirales > Oscillospiraceae > Hominicoprocola. Next base: position 4,456 of record JAFTGG010000162.1, read on the forward strand.
ATGTCGCATCTGAAGCCGATCCTGACGAGCCTCGCCACCGCGCGGGTGGCGAACACGGTCACGCGCATCGTGACCGCCGCCGTCAACGAGACGGTCTATGAGGGCGACGTCGATTACGACCAGCTCATCTCGCTTGAAAAGGACAACGAGGGCCGCATCGTCGCGGTCAAAAGCGACATGGCGGAGTTCAACCGCCTGCAATCGGCGATCCTTGTCAACGTACTCGAACGCATGTCGGACGTGGACACGCGAGAGCTGTCGATCCCCGTCGGCACGCTGACCGGCTCGCCGCTGCTCGCGGGCCGCGGGCCGGAGATCAGGGTGCGCATGCAGTCGGTCGGCTCGCCGAGCGCGCATTTCGAGAACGCGTTCACCGACGCGGGCATCAATCAGACGCGTCACCGCATCATGCTGGTCGTCGACGTGTCGGTCGGCATTCTGCTGCCGGGCTTCTCGACGGCGACGCGCGTGAGCAACAGCTTCAACGTTGCCGAGACCGTCATTGTCGGCAGCGTGCCGGAGAGCTATACATACTTCCACTCGGAGGATATCCAAAGCACCGCCGAGGATTATGTGATGAACGGAGGATAAACGTATGGACGATTATCAAGCACGGATCAAGGAGCTGCGCGAGATCCTCGAATACAACAGCAAGCTCTATTACGATATGGACGCGCCGGTGATGTCGGACTATGAGTACGACCGTCTGCTGCGCGAGCTGGAAGACCTCGAAGCCGCGCACCCCGAGGAGGTCACGCCGGATTCGCCGACCCAGCACGTCGGCGGCACGGCGTCCAACAGCTTTGCGCCGGTTCGGCACGAGGTGCCGCTGGAGAGCCTGCAGGACGTGTTCAACTCCGACGAGGTCGCGGAGTTCGACGCGCGCGTCCGGGAACAGCTCGACGCCGTGGAGTACAGCGTCGAACCGAAGGTGGACGGGTTGTCCGTCGCCATCGAGTATCGCGACGGGCGCTTTGTGCGCGGCGCGACGCGCGGCGACGGACGCACGGGCGAGGACGTGACGGAGAATATCCGTACCATCAAGAGCCTGCCCATGACGCTGCCGGACAAGCTGCCGCACCTGATCGTGCGCGGCGAGGTCTATATGGCGAAGACGACGTTCGCGGAGCTCAACGCCGAGCGCGAGATCACCGGCGAGCCGCTGTTCGCGAACCCGCGCAACGCCGCAGCCGGCTCGCTGCGCCAGCAGGACCCGAGGATCGCTGCGCAGCGCAAGCTGGATATCGTCATCTTCAATTTGCAGCTTGCCGACGGCAAGACCTTTGACAAGCACACAGACACCCTCGACTACATGCAGTCGCAGGGCTTCCCGACGATCCCGTATCTGCGCACCGGCGGCTTGGACGCCGTCAACGCCGAGATCGTGCGGCTCAATGAAGACCGCGGGGCGCTGCCGTTCGACATGGACGGCGCGGTCGTGAAGCTCAACGATCTGTCGGACCGCAATATCCTCGGCAGCACGTCCAAGGTGCCGCGCTGGGCGATCGCGTACAAATACCCGCCGGAGCAGAAGCCGAGCAAGCTGGTCGACATCGTGGTGCAGGTCGGGCGCACGGGCGTTTTGACGCCGAAGGCGGTCGTAGAGCCGGTGCGTCTCGCGGGCACGACGGTCACGAACGCGACGCTGCATAATCAGGATTTCATCACCGAAAAGGATATCCGCGTCGGCGATACGGTCATCGTGCAGAAGGCGGGCGAGATCATTCCCGAGATCGTGCGCGTCGACTTCGGAAAGCGCCCCAAGGGGCTGAAGCCCTACCATCTGCCCGACAAGTGCCCGGTCTGCGGCGCGAAGGTCGAGCGCGACGAGGACGGCGCCGCGATGCGCTGCACGGGCGCGGAGTGTCCGGCGCAGCTACTGCGGTATCTGGAGCACTTCACCTCGCGCGAGGCGATGGACATTGACGGCGTCGGCCCCGCGGTGCTGCGTCAGATGGTCGAGGCGGGGCTGGTGCAGACCGCCGCCGACCTCTACAAGCTGACGGTGCAGGACATCGCGCAGCTCGACCGTATGGGAATGAAGTCCGCGCAGAACGCCGTGTACGCCATCGAGCAGTCGAAGAAAAACGACGTTTCGCGTCTCATCTGCGGCCTCGGTATCCGCCAGATCGGCGCGCGCGCGGCGCGGACGCTCGCGCAGCACTTCGGCAGCTTCGACGCGCTGGAAAAGGCGACCGTCGAAGAACTGACCGCCATCGACGATATCGGCGAGATCACGGCAAAATTCCTGCGCGATTGGCTCGAAAGCCCGCAGTCGCAGGATCTGATGCGCCGCTTCCGCGAGGCGGGCGTCAATATGGAGTGCCTCGACAAGCCGACGGACGACAAATTCGCGGGCATGACGTTCGTGCTGACCGGCTCGCTGACGCGCTTTACGCGCGATGAAGCGACAGCGATGATCCAATCGCGCGGCGGCAAGGCGAGCGGCTCGGTATCGAAAAAGACGACCTACGTCGTCGCCGGCGAGGCGGCGGGCAGCAAGCTCGCCAAGGCGCAGGAGCTGGGGATACCCGTGCTTACGGAGGAGGAGTTCCTTGCCATGCTGGACGGCGGAGAAACGGCGCAAAAGCCGGAAGAAAACGAACAAATGAGCCTGTTATAAGGAGTAACGCTTATGTCGATGTTTGAGTTTGACCACTTCAATTTCAATGTTGCCAACATGGTAAAGTCCCTGGCGTTCTATCGAGAGGCGCTCGGCCTTGAGCCGGTGAGCCGCAAGGAGGCCGACGACGGCAGCTATCAGATCGTCTTTGTCGGCGACGGCGCGACGGATTTCAGGCTGGAGCTGACGGAGCTCAAGGACCACCCGCAGAAGTACGACCTCGGCGAGGTGGAGTTCCACCTTGCGATGTATACGACCGATATGGACGCCGCGCACAAGAAGCATGAGGAGATGGGCTGCATCTGCTTCGAGAATCCGAAGATGGGCATCTATTTCATCGAGGACCCGGACGGCTATTGGATCGAGATCGTTCCAAACCGGCATTGAGATGGGCGATATTCACGAGGATATCCTGCAAAGGTTTTTTGCCTTACAAGATCTGGGATATCAGTCCTTTCAAAGCAAGCTGATCCCAAATCTCGCACCGGAGCGCATGATCGGCGTCCGGACGCCCGCGCTGCGGCAGTTGGCAAAGGAGTTGAGCAAGCGCGGGGACATCGGGGACTTTCTCGCCGCGCTGCCTCATCGGTATTTCGATGAGAACCAGCTCCACGCGTTCATTGTTTCATTGGGGAAGGACTACGGCGAGACGCTTGCCGCGGTCAACGCGTTTTTGCCGTATGTGGACAATTGGGCGACCTGCGACCAACTGCTGCCAAAGGCATTCCGCGCGCATCGCGCGGCGCTGCGGCCCGAGATCGAGCGCTGGCTCGCGTCGGGGCATACCTATACGATCCGCTTCGGCGTCGGCATACTGATGCAGCACTATCTGGACGAGGACTTCGATCCCGCGTACTTGGAGCGCGTCGCGGCGCTGCGGAGCGAGGAATACTATGTCAATATGATGATCGCGTGGTATTTCGCGACCGCGCTCGCCAAGCAGTACGACGCAGCGCTGCCATATCTGGAGCGGCGCCGGCTCGACGTCTGGACGCACAACAAGGCGATCCAGAAAGCGATCGAGAGCTATCGCGTAACGGACGAGCACAAGCTGCGGCTGCGCGCGCTGAAAATCAAAAAAGGGTCTTGACAGAACAGGGCGGTCATGCTATACTCTCATTCGTTCCGAGCGGTTTGGGGGTTTAGCTCAGCTGGGAGAGCGCTTGACTGGCAGTCAAGAGGTCAGCGGTTCGATCCCGCTAATCTCCACCAAAAGACGGACATCCGATTTCGGATGTTCGTCTTTTTCCTTTTTTGATAGATTTTGCAATTTGTGAGAGGAAATTCCATGACCGATTATTTTACGGCGGCGCTGTCCGACGACGAGATCCGCGCCATCAGCAGCATCGGGCTCGCACATCTCGGCGACGCGGTATATGAGCTGCTGGCGCGCACATGGCTCTGCGTCCACGGCAAAGCGACGGGCAAAGGCCTCCACCGCGCGACGGTGGCGTTGGTGTGCGCGCCGAAGCAGGCGGAGCTGTCGGAGAAAATACTGCCGCTGCTGACCGAGGAGGAGCACGACGTGTTCCGCCGCGGGCGCAATGCGAACGTCCATACCATCGCGCACAGCACGGACCGCGCGACATACCGGAAAGCGACGGCGCTCGAAGCGCTGTTCGGATATTTGTATCTGAAAGGCGAGAAAGAGCGCGTCAACGCGCTGTTCGCGGCGATGATGGAGGGAATCAATGTCACTTGACGCCATTTGCCTGCGCGCCGTGGTGCGCGAGCTGGAACCGGCGCTGCTCGGCGCGCGCGTCGACAAGGTGCAGCAGCCCGCGCGGAACCAGATCGTGCTGCTCGTGCGCGGGAATCAGCGTGTGCTGCTGAGCGTGAACCCCAACCAGCCGCGTATCCAGCTGACGAAGCAGCTGCGCGACAATCCGGCGCAGCCGCCGATGTTTTGCATGCTTCTGCGCAAGCACCTCGTCGGCGCGCGCGTCGAGTCCATCGAGCAGCCGGATCTGGAGCGCGTCGTGATTCTGACGCTTCGCGTCACGGACGAGCTGGGCGAGACGGGGAAGCGGCAGCTGGTGCTTGAGGCGATGGGCCGCCGCGCGAATCTGATTCTGCTCGACGCCGAGGGGCGTATTCTCGACTGCGCGCGGCGTGTGGCATTTGAATCGAACAGCGACCGCGCGCTGCTGCCGGGGCTTTTTTACCGTCTGCCGACGCCGCTCGACAAGTTGTCGCTGCTCTCCGAGACGGACGCGGCGCTGGAACTGCTCGCCAAAGGCGGGGAAGCGGAGGAGCAGGCGGATCAATGGCTCGTCGACCGCTTCACCGGAATCTCGCCGCTTGTCGCGCGCGAGCTGGTCCAACGCGCCGCGGGCGCGACGGATGCGCGGTTCGGCGATATGGGCGAGGAGGCAAAAGCAAGACTTATCCGTGAAGCAGAAAAACTTGTCAATAGGCTTGAAAACGGGGATTTCACACCGACTATGCTTGTGCGTGACGGGCGTCCGGCCGATTTCACCTATCTGCCCATCACGCAGTACGGCGCGGAGACGGCGGTCACAACGCGACAGACGTTTTCCGAGCTACTTGATGAGTTCTACGACCTGCGCGAGCGGCAGGAGCTGTCCGCGCGTCGCGGCAAGGAGCTGTCCCGCGCGGCGACGGTCGCCCGCGACCGCATGGCGCGCAAGAGCGAAACGCTTAAAAAAGAATACGCCGCGACGCAGGAGCGCGACAAGCTGCGGCTCTACGGCGACCTCCTCACGTCGAATCTCTACCGCGTGGAGCGCGGCATGACGAGCTTCACAACGGAAAATTTTTATGAGCAGGCGCAGCCGCAGGTCACGATCCCGCTCGATCCGCTGCTGACGCCGCAGCAGAACGCGGCGAAGTATTACAAGCGTTACAACAAGGCGAAAAGCGCCGAGCTCCATCTGCGCGAACAGATCGAAAAGGCGGAGAACGAGCGCGCATATCTCGACAGCGTCCTACAGGAGATCGCGCAGGCGGAGACGGAGCAGGAGTTTGGCGAAATACGCCGCGAGCTGCAGGAAACCGGCTATCTCCGCCGCGGAAAGGAGAAGAAGGAGCTCAAGCGCAGCTTCGCGCCGCGGGAGTTCCGCGCGAGCGGCGGGTTCCGTATTCTGGTCGGCCGCAACAACGCGCAGAACGACCAACTGACGCTCAAAAAGGCGGACAAGCGCGACATCTGGCTTCACGCGCAGAAAATCCACGGCTCGCACGTCATTCTCTGCACGAACGGCGCGGAGCCGGACGCGCAGAGCCTAAGGGAGGCGGCGGCGCTTGCGGCCTACTATTCGCAGGCGCGGGAGGGCGCGAACGTGCCGGTGGATTTTACGCCGGTCAAATATGTCAAAAAGCCCGCCGGCGCAAGGCCCGGCTTCGTGATTTATGAGACGTACCAAACGACGTACGTCACGCCGGATACCAAAAATTTGCCGCCCGCAGGCCCCGCATCGTAAGGCGCAAAAGAAGCTGCCCGAAGCTTCCGACGACATGCGCGTCGGAAGTTTCATGCTGCGCGGAGCGCCCGTGCGCCGACGAAGGACGGGGAGCGCAGCGAAACCTGCTAAAAAAGAGGAGCCGCTTTTGCGGCTCCTCTTTTTTAAGTCTTAGATCGCGCGGGTAACTTTGCCCGAGCGCAGGCAGCGGGTACAAACGTACACATGGCGGGGCGTACCGTCGACGATCGCCTTGACGCGCTTGACATTGGGCTTCCATGCGCGATTGGAACGGCGATGAGAGTGGGAAACCTTGATACCAAAGGTCACGCCCTTGTCGCAAAACTCGCACTTTGCCATCCGTTGCACCTCCTTGCTGTAGTAAAATCAACGCATTTATTCAAGGTTCTTGAACAAGCAGTTGATATAATAACAGATGAAAAGGCAAAATGCAAGTATAAATTTTGAAAAATGCCAAAATATTTTGCCGGCGCCGAGCGGATGGAAAAATCCTCGTTTCGCTTGTCAAAAACCGGCAAACCGATTATAATGTGCATATCATTATTACAGACAGGATCGGAGGGCGCGCCATGCAGGCCAATCGCAGCGTCAAAGTAAAGGATATTGTCGAAAAATTCCAGATGGAGCTCGTCTACAAGAGTCCCGATTACGATACCAAGGTGCTGACCATCACGGACGTCAACCGGCCTGGACTCCAATTCGCGGGGTTCTTCGACTACTTCGACCCGGAGCGCCTCCAGATCATCGGCAAATCCGAGGTCGAGTATCTGCGCGGCTTCTCGTCCGACGAGCGCCGCAAGCGCTTCGGCGACCTGTTCAGCTACGAGATTCCCGCATTCGTCATCTCTCGTAACCTCGATGTGTTTCCCGAGTGCGTGGAGATGGCCGAGCACTACGGCCGCACCGTGCTGCGCACCAAGCTCACGGCGGTCGAGTTTACGAGCCTGACTATCGACTACCTCAACCACGAACTCGCGCCGATGATCACGCGCCACGGCGTTCTGCTCGACGTGTACGGCGAGGGCGTTATGATCGTGGGCGACTCCGGCATCGGCAAAAGCGAGACCGCCATCGAGCTCATCAAGCGCGGACACCGCCTTGTCGCGGACGACGCGGTGGAGATCCGCCGCATCGGCGACACGCTGATCGGCAGCGCGCCGGAGCTGATCCGCGACTATCTCGAGGTGCGCGGCGTCGGCGTCATTGATATCCAGAAGATCTTCGGCATGGGCGCGGTGCAGGAGAGTACGCAGATCGACCTCGTCATCAAATATGAGGATTGGAAAGACGGCTACGTTTACGACCGGCTCGGCCTCGACGAGGATTATATGCAAATCCTCGATATCTCCGTGCCCTGCGTGACGATTCCCGTGCGCGCGGGCCGTAACCTCGCGGGTATCGCGGAGATCGCGGCAATGAACAACCGCCAGAAGAAGTACGGCTTCAACGCCGCGCAGAGCTTTGTTGAGAAGATCGACCGCCAGGTCGACGCCAATTCCAAGTAAGGGGTTTTGCTATGTCGTGGGAGACCGCACTGGACCAGAGAATACGCGATTGCCTGCCGGAACTCAAGTGGCTCCGCGACGAGCCGCTCGCAAAGCACGCGTCGTTTCGCATCGGCGGGCCGGCGAAGCGCATGGCGTTCCCGCGTACGGCGGAGGAGGCCGTCGCACTCGACGGATTTCTACGTGAGCTCGGCGTCCGCGCCGTGCTGCTCGGCACCGGCACCAACGTTCTGTTTCCCGACGGGGGATTGGCCGCGGTCGTCGTATCGACCGTCGAGCTGTCCGGTATCGAGCGCAGCGGAGATACCGAGCTGACGGCGGACGCGGGCGTGTCGCTCGTGCGGCTCGCGACGTTCGCGTGGAAGGAGGGGCTGGCCGGACTTGAGTTTGCGCACGGTATTCCCGGCAGCCTCG
>JAFTGG010000163.1 GCA_017458025.1 Oscillospiraceae bacterium
AATACTGCTAGGAAGGCTTCCGTCGGAACTTGAACGGTTCCCAAGCTCCGCATCTTCTTTTTGCCCTCCTTCTGCTTCTCCAGCAGCTTCTTCTTGCGCGTGATGTCGCCGCCGTAGCACTTCGCGAGCACGTCCTTGCGCATCGCCTTGACCGTCTCGCGCGCGATGACGCGCCCGCCGATGGCGGCCTGCACCGGCACCTCGAACAGCTGGCGCGGTATGTTCTCCTTGAGCTTCTCGCACAGCTTGCGCGCCCGCGGGTACGCCTTGTCTTTGTGCGCGATGAAACTCAGCGCGTCCACCTGATCGCCGTTCAAGAGCAGGTCGACTTTCACCAGCTCGCTCGGGCGGTAGCCCGACAGCTCGTAGTCCAGCGACGCGTAGCCCTTGGTGTTGGCTTTCAGCGCGTCGAAAAAGTCGTAGATGATTTCATTGAGCGGCATCTCGTAGTGCAGCTCGACCAAAAATGTGTCGAGGTACTGCATGTCCTTGAACTCGCCGCGCCGGTCCTGACACATCGGCATGATGTTGCCGACATAGTCCGGCGGCGTGACGATCGTCACCTTGACGAACGGCTCCTCGGCGTGCTCGATGACGCCGAGGTCGGGGTAGTTGTGCGGGTTGTCGACCCTCACCAGCGTGCCGTCGGTCTTGTAGACCTCGTAGATGACGCTCGGCAGCGTGGTGACGAGGTCGAGGTCGAACTCGCGCTCCAAGCGCTCCTGAATGACCTCCATGTGCAGCATGCCGAGGAAGCCGCAGCGGAAGCCGAAGCCCAGCGCGGCGGAGCTCTCCGGCTCGAACGTCAGCGACGCGTCGTTGAGCTGCAATTTCTCCAGCGCGTCGCGAAGGTCGGGGTACTTGCTGCCGTCCTCGGTGTAGATGCCGCAGTAGACCATCGAGCGCACCTTGCGATAGCCGGGCAGCGGCTCGCTCGCGGGGTTCGCGACGCCCGTGACCGTATCGCCGATCTGCGTGTCGTGCACGTCCTTGATGCTGGCGATGAACCAGCCGACCTGCCCCGCGCGCAGCTCCTTGGTCGATTCCAGCCCCAGCGGGCGCATCAGACCGCAGTCCACGACCTGAAACTCCGCGCCGGTCGCCATCATTTTGACCTTCATGCCCGGCTTGAGCGTGCCCTCCATGAGCCGCATGTACACGATGACGCCCTTGTACGCGTCGTAATAGCTGTCGAAAATCAGTGCCCGCAGCGGCGCTTCGGGATCACCCTTGGGCGCGGGCAGGTTCTGCACGATATCTTCGAGCACCGCGTCGATGTTCGTGCCGAGCTTCGCGCTGATTTCCGGCGCGTCCTCGGCGGGAATGGCGAGAATGTTCTCGATCTCGTCCTTGACGCGCTTCGGGTCGGCGGCGGGCAGGTCGATCTTGTTGACGACGGGGCGGATTTCGAGGTCGTGCTCCATCGCGAGATAGGTGTTCGCCAGCGTCTGCGCCTCGATGCCCTGCGACGCGTCGACGATCAGGATCGCGCCCTCGCACGCCGCGAGCGAGCGCGAGACCTCGTAGTTGAAGTCGACGTGGCCCGGCGTGTCGATGAGGTTGAGCGTGTAGGTCTCGCCGTCCCGCGCGGTGTAATCGAACGTGACGGCGCGCGCCTTGATGGTGATGCCGCGCTCGCGTTCGAGGTCCATATTGTCTAAAATCTGGTCTTCCATCTCTCGCGCGCTGACCGCGTTGCACTTTTCGAGCAGCCGGTCGGCAAGCGTCGATTTGCCGTGGTCGATGTGCGCGATGATGCTGAAATTGCGGATATTCTCTTGCTTCATAATCGCCTCTTATCTGCCCAGCAGCTTATTGGTTTCTTCCTCGGTGCTGTGCAGTACCTGCGTCAGGCTCTGCGTCAGCCCCGGATACGCTCCGGCGAGCGCCGCGCTGTCCACGGCGGGCAGCTCCGCGTCCTCGTCCTCCAGCGCGTCGAGCGACTGCGCGAACGCGACGCGCGCAAGGCGCATCTCGGCGTCCACCGCGTCCATCGAGAACGCCGTGCCGCCGAGGGCGAAAAACTTGTCCTTGCCGCCCGCCGCGCGGTGCAGCATGCGGTAGAGCTGATACAGCGCGCCGCCCAGATACCCCGCCGCGGCGTTGACCGCCTCGCGCGAGCCGGTGCCGCCCAACAGCTCGAACAGCAGGCTCGTCGTGTTGACGAGCAGCTTTTTTTGCAGCGTCGCGGCAATGCTGCCCTTGAGGCTGCCCTTTTCATTGCTCGCATCGTAGAGCTCGTCGGCGTTGATGACCGCGCCGTCGCGGTCGAGCGTGCGCCCGAGCAGGTAGTCGGCGCTGACGCGGTAGTAGTCGCACGCCCTGCGGACGAACGCGAGCCCCGGCTCGCGCACGCCGTTCTCGTAATGCGAAAGCAGCGCCTGAGAGATGCCGAGGTCCTTCGCCGCCTGGCGCTGCGAAATTTCCTTTTCCTGCCGCAGCAGGGCGAGCGTTCTGGAGAAATCTTTGTTCATGGTTGCTTTCCTCTTATTATGATGCTAGGCCTTGCTTGAAAAAGGCCGAATAAATACGATGCGTATTAGTATATCTTGTCGAATACGGTTTGTAAAGAGCTGTGGACAAAAAAAGAGACGCTTTCGCGTCTCTTTTTATACAAGCGCGCTGATAAGCCACACCACGGCGGTCGCGCCCGCGCCGAGCGCGCCCCAGAACATCGGCGTATTGCCGCGGAACAATCGCCGTGGAGGCGTATGCGTCCGCGCGCAGCTCCGCGCGACCCGGCACGCCTCGTCCACCAGCATCTGCGCCGTCACGCCGCGGTCGCTCAGCACGTCGTTGCGCACAATGAAAATCGCCTGTTCAAATAAGTCCGTGTCCGGCGAATCGACGACGATCACGCGGCGGGACGTTCCTTTTACCATAACGGGTCGCTCCTTTGCTCGTTCTGCAAGGAGTATTGCCAAAAAACGGAAGACCTATACCTCGGCGGGCGTTTCGATCTCGCCCTTCGGCAGATACAGCACCAGAACGCCCGCGTCGTCGTCCGCGCCCTTGTGCTCGTAGCTGTCGGCGAGAATAGCGGAGACGAGCAGCTGCGGGTTTTCGCCCTCCCAATCCGTCAAGAGCCGCTGCAGCCACGCGTCGTTCGTGCTGTCCGCGACGCCGTCTGTCACCATGACGAAAAAGCTTCCGCTCTCCAGCCGGACGTGCGTCGTCTCCGGCGGCAGCGCGCCCTCGGCAAGACCGGCGGGCAGGCAGGTGCAGCTGACGCGGCGCACGCGAGCGCCGCGCTTGATGTACGACGGCGCCGCGCCGTATTTGTACAGCTCGCCCTCCCCGTTTTTGAGCGACAGCGTCAAAAGGTCGATGGTCGTAAAGCTGTCGGACACCTCGGCGCGGAGGTTCAGCGCGCTGTTGAGCGTGCGGAGCGCCGGCGGCGCTTCGACGCCCGCGCGCAGAAAGCGTTCGAGCAGGCGCACCGCCATCGCCGATTCGCGCCGCGCGTCCTCGCCGCTGCCCATGCCGTCGGAAAGCAGCAGGCAAAGCTCGCCCGCGTCCGTCTCGAACGTGCTGACGCAGTCTCCGCTGACGCTCTCGCCGTCCTTGGGACGCATTGTCACGCCGATCCGGTACGGCAGCGGCGGCGCCGCGACGCCGGTCTGCGCCGCCGCTGACGCCGCGGCGGTCTGCGACAGAAGCTCCGACATCTGCGCATACTGTCCCGCCGAGCGCGCGTGCGCGGCGTCGAGCTCCCGGCGGTACTGCCGCCGCAGCAAAAACGCGCGCAGCTCGGTGTTGACGGCGGCGAGAAAGGTCGGGAACCTGACGCAGCGGTCGACGAAGTAGGACGGGAAGTCCTCTCCGCG
>JAFTGG010000164.1 GCA_017458025.1 Oscillospiraceae bacterium
AAACGGCGGGCCTTTTTCCGCCATACTGCGGCAATTTTTCTTGCAATACACAAAGTATTGCTGCGTCAAATCGGCCTTGTCTGGCGAAAAAATCCCTCGCCGTTGGTCGCGTTGCCCATTTTTCAAACAAGGCCTAATACTGTGATCTGATAAAAAGCCGACGCTTTTATCGGATAAATGCCGCCGTCGGCGGCATACAGCTGCTGACGCAACTGACGTCTCGTACGAACGCATACGCACCTTCGGCGCTATGAAAAGATACCGTTAATGGAATCTTTTTAAATGAGTTCCGTATAACATAAAAATGTCAAAAAAGGAATTTTGCCCTATGACGATCTTCAACGTGATCTCGCTGTTCGGCGGCCTCGCGCTGTTCCTCTACGGTATGCGATTGATGGGCAACGGCCTCAAGGAAAGCTCTTCCGGCGCGCTCAAAAACGCGATGGAAAAGGTGACGAACAATCCGGTCGTCGGCTTTTTCCTCGGCTTGGCCGTCACCGCCGTCATCCAGAGCTCGACGGCGACGATCGTGCTGACCTCCGGCCTTGTCGGCGCGGGCGTTATCACGCTGCACCAATCCATCGGCGTCATCATCGGCGCGAACGTCGGCACGACCGTCACCGGACAGATCATTCGCCTGCTCGACCTGAACGGCAGCGGCGGCGCGTCGTGGATCGACGTGTTCAAGCCCTCGACGCTCGCGCCGCTGGCGGCGATCGCGGGGATCTTGCTCATCATGGCGGTGCACACAAAGCACTCCGGCGTCATCGGACAGATCGCGATGGGCTTCGGTATTCTTTTTACGGGCCTTCTCAACATGACGGCGGCGGTCGGCCCGCTGTCCGGCTCCGCGGCCTTCGCGCAGACCTTCGTCAGCCTTGCGGATACGCCGGTGCTGGGCTTCCTCGCCGGTACGGGCGTGGCGTTTCTGATTCAGAGCTCGTCGGCGACGATCGGTATCCTACAGGCGCTGTCCATGACCGGCGCGCTGACATTCGGGGCGGTGTACGCCATCATCATCGGCGTCAACATCGGCGACTGCGTGACCACCGCCATCGTTTGCTCCATCGGCTCGAAGGCCGACGCGAAGAGGACGGGCGTCGTGCATATCCTCTTTAACATCTGCGGCTCGCTGCTCATCATTTTCGGCGTTATCGTCCTGCGCCGTACCGGCTATCTCAACGCTTTGTGGGACAAGACGCTGACCTCCGGCGGCATCGCGAACGTGCACACGGTGTTCCGTCTGCTCTCCGCGGTTGTGCTGCTGCCGCTGTGCGGGCAATTTGAAAAGCTCTCGCGCGTGATCGTCAAGGACGACGTACGGCTCGGCTCCAGCGTGGAGCACGAGCTGAAGCGGCTGGACGAGAAGTTCTTTGACTCGTCGGCGCTGGCGCTCTCGGGCGCGGCGGAAGCGATCTCGAAGATGGCGGAGCTCGCGAGCATCGGCGTGCTGAACGCGCTGGACGTGCTGCAGGAGTATGACAAGCGCGCCATTGACGTCATCAACGAGAACGAGGACAGCATTGATCTGCTCGCCGACCATGTGGACGACTATCTCATCAGGCTTTCGCCGCATATGCAGACGGGCTACGGCAACGACATGCTCAATTATTATATCCAATGCTTCTCCGAGTTCGAGCGCATCGGCGATTATGCCGTGAACCTGACCGAGAACGCGCAGGAGCTGCGCGACAAGGGGGCGGCGCTCTCCGACGGCGCGAAGGCGGAGCTGCGGGTGATGCGCGACGCGCTGCATGAGATCCTGGACTACGCCTGTCAGGCGTTCATGGCGTTGGACACGCGCGCGGCGCGCAAGGTGGAGCCGGTGGAGGAGGTCGTGGACGACCTCGTCTCCACGCTGCGCAATCGCCACGTCAAGCGCCTGCGCGAGGGCGTCTGCACCACGGACGCGGGACTCGCGTTTCTCGATATGCTGGTGAACATCGAGCGTATCTCCGACCAATGCTCCAACCTCGGCATTTACACGCTCGCGCAGTCGAACAGCGTAATCATGAGCAGCCACCACGAGTATATCCACTATCTGCATCAGGGCAAAGACGCGGAGTACAATGAGCGCTACGCCGCTGCCCACGAGAAATATTTCGCCGCGCTGGCGCAGGCGGAAGCTGAAGCATGAGAATAAAGGACGGCTCACGCCGTCCTTTGTGTTTGCCGCCAAAGCTGCGCGCCGAGGAGCAGCAGAAACGGGAACAGCACCATGCCCGCGACGCCGAACGAGCAGAAGCCGAGATACATCGCGAGCAGCGACAAAATGGGCGGCAATCCCGCCTGCGCGCCGAGCAGACGCGGTTCCAACACGTTTCGCACCGTCAGCGTGACGAGGTACAGGGCGGCAAGGAAGACGGCCTTGGGAATATTTTGGAACAGGACCTCCGCGAGCGCCCAAGGCACGAGCACCGTGCCGGTGCCGAACACGGGCAGCGCGTCGACCAGCGTGATGAGCAGCGCGAGCAGCAGCGCGTAGGGTTGGCGCAGAAACGCAAAGCCCGCGAGCAGCTCCGCGAACGTCACAGCGCAGAGCGTCAGCTCCGCGCGCAGCCAACGCGCGGCGGACTGCGTGACGCCGCTGCGGAAGCGTCGCAGCGTTTGCAGCGATTCGGAGGATAGCTGTCGCTGCGCGAATCCCCGCAGTACCGGCCAGGACGATGATGTAAAATAAATCGCAAGCACACACGTCGCCGCGCCCAGAAAGACCCGCGGCAGCGCCGCGGCGAACATGCCGAGCGCGGCGATCAGCCGGTCGACGAGGCTGCCGAGCAAATTGCCCGCCTCGGCGACTTGCCGCGTGAGCGAATCGCTGATGGTTTCGCGCAGCCACGGCGGGCAGAGCGCGCTGTAGCGCTCGATCCGCGCGAGCAGCGTGTCCAGAGCCGCGGGCGCGGCGTCGAACAGCGCGGGCGCGCGTTCGAGCAGAGCGTACGCCTCGCCGGTCAGCGTCGTGCCGAGCAGCGACAGCAGCCCGCCGAGCAGAAACAGCAGAAACAGGGTCAACACCAACGACGAAAAGCCGCGCTTGAACCGCAGCCGCGCCTGAAAAAAGCGCACCGCGGGTTCCATCGCGGCGGCGGCAGCGGCGGCAATGAGGAACGGCAACAGCCAGACGAGCAGATACCGCAGCGCGGCGTACAGCAGCGCGGCGGTCATGGCGGCGGAGGCGGCATAGAGCAGGAAGCGTTTGACTCGGGCGTCGGACATGGGCAGTTCCTTTCAAAAAATGCTTGCCAAAGGCGGTCCGCTGTGCTACGATTCGTTCTGGAGAAAGACATTTGACCGCAGGAGGCGCACATATATGACGTCGGCGAAATACTATCTTGTGGCGGCGGAGGTGCTGCCGGAGGTGATTTTGAAGGTTGCGGAAGCAAACCGCATGCTTCGCGCGGGAGAGGCAAAAACGGCGCTGGAGGCGGCGAAGGCGGTCGGCATCAGCCGCAGCGCATTCTATAAGTACCGCGACGCGGTGCAGCCGTTCACCGATCTGAAGACCGAGCACATTATCACGTTTTACGCGCTGCTCAAAAACAACCCGGGCGTACTGAGCAACCTTCTCTCTAGTTTTGCCGCGTCGGGCGCAAATATACTGACCATCAACCAGAGTATCCCGACGAGCGGCTGCGCGGCGGTGACGGTCTCGGCGGAGACCAGCGGCATGAGCGAGACGCTCGAACAGTTGATCGCGGACGCGTCGGCGCTCAGCGGCGTGGTGCGCTTTGAGATCCTCGCGGGCTGAACTCCGGACGGACTGTTTTCATAACATGGATTGGCGGACTGTTGACCGTCAATCCATGTTTCTTTATAAGAAGGGATACCCATGAGTTTGATCGTGCAGAAGTTCGGCGGAAGCTCGGTTGCCGACGCCGAAAAGCTGCTGCACATTGCCCATATCACCAAGGCCGCCTACGACGCGGGGAACGACGTCATCGTCGTCGTTTCCGCGCAGGGGGATACCACCGACCGGCTGATCGACCGGTCGAGAGAGCTTACGGCGAGTCCGTCGCCGCGCGAGCTGGACGCGCTGCTTACCGCCGGCGAGCAGATCTCGGCGGCGCTTGCGGCGATGGCACTCCAAACGCTCGGCGTGCCCGCCGTATCGCTCAGCGCGTGGCAACTGCCGATCCGCTCCGACGGCGTCCACGGCGACGCGAAGATCGAGCGGATCGGAAAAGAGCGCGTCAAGACGGAGCTTGCGAAGCGGCGCGTCGTGGTCGTCGCGGGCTTTCAGGGCGTTGACGGCGCGGGCGACGCAACAACGCTGGGCAGAGGCGGGTCGGATTACTCCGCGGTCGCGCTGGCGGCGGCGTTCGGCGCGGAAAAATGCCTCATCTACACGGACGTCGACGGCGTCTATACCACCGATCCCCGGGTGTGCCCGACGGCGCGGAGGCTGGACCGCGTTTCCTATGAGGATATGTATGCGCTCTCTCGCGCGGGCGCGCAGGTGCTGCATGATAAGTGCGTCGCGCTCGCGCAGGAAAAGGGCGTTGAGCCGGAGGTGCGCTCCTGCGAGGCGGACAGCGTTGGCACGCGCGTCGTACCGGACGGCGGGTGTCAAGGCGTCACAGGCGTGACGCGGCGCGAAAGCGAGGGCGACGCCTACGCGGCGGTGACGCTCGTCGGCGCGGCGCTGCCGTCGCTGGAGATCGAAAAGACCGCGATCCTCGCGCTGGTCGCGGCGGGCGTCGCGGTTCACGGCGTCGACGCGGGAGAGCGGACGCTGACACTGTATGTGGAGCGCGGACAGTCGCGCAAGGCGGTGCGTGCGGCGCATGACGCGGTGATATGAAAGGAAAAAGCGGCGGATTCCCCGCCGCTTTTTCCTGTAAAATTCCTTGAAAAGACATCTATATGGTGATATACTGTAAAATCGGAAGAAAGGTGGGCTGGAGATGGCAGATGCGAAAATACTCGCTGTCGCCGGAAAGGGCGGCGTCGGCAAAACGTTCGTTTCCGCCGCGATGGTGCGGCTGTTGGTCAAAGCGTATCCCGACAAGAAGCTTCTCGCCATCGACGCCGATCCCGCCGTGGGCCTCTCCACCGCGCTCGGTATCGAGCACGGCACGACGCTTGACGATATTCGCAAAGACGTCACCGGCGAGGTGACGGAGCGTGAGGGCGGCGGCGTGAGCGATATTCTGGAGAGCGTCAAAGGCCGCTTGCTTGCCGCGATGCAGCACATGGACGGCTACGACTTCTTCGCCATCGGCCGTCCCGAGACCGCGGGCTGCTACTGCGCGGTAAACACCTACCTGCGACAGGTCATCAGCCTGCTGATCCACGACTACGATTACGTCGTGGTGGACAGCGAGGCGGGCATTGAGCAGGTGAATCGCCGCGTGCTCGAGAAGGTGACGCACCTCGTCTTTGTCTCAGACGCCAGCCGCAAGGGCACGCAGGTCATTCAGACTGTCAAGCGCGTCGCGGACGAGCTGGTAATGTACGAAAAGTGCGGCGCGGTCATCAACCGCGTCAGCGACCCGAGCGCGATGGAGTTCGTCGACACCGGCGATATCCCGATCCTTGCGGTCATCGGCGAGGACGCGTCGCAGATCGAGTTTGATATTCTGGGAAAAAGCGTCTTTGACCTGCCGGACGGCGCGGATATCCTGCGCGGCACGGAGGAAGCGCTTCATAGGCTTGAGATCATATAAGGGGGAGGGCAACACGATGCACGAACACGAGCATACGCATACTTACACGCATTCTCATCCGCATGAGCATGAGGAGGGCCACGAGCACGAGCATACGCACACTCATGAGCACGATCATGAGCATGCGCACGACCACGGCGATATCCCGCCGGCGGAGCGTACCAAGGCGCTGCTTGCGTACATGATCGACCACAACGAGCATCATGCTTCGGAGCTTGCCGAGCTGGTGGACGGCCTCGAAGGCGAGGCGCGCAAGCGCCTGCTGGAGGCGATCGGCAGCTTTGAGGTCGCGAACGTGCAACTGCGCGAGGTGCTGGAGTTGGTGAAGGAGGTGTAAAGCCGTGTGCCTTTCCAATGTTTATAAAAACGAGAAGACCAAGGAGAATCTGCGGGCGTCGGATGTCGCGTCCATAGATTTGGATGGCGGTATCGTCACGCTGACGGACCTGTTTGGGCGCAAGACCTCGGTCGAGGGAACGCTCAAGCGCGCCGACCTGACCGGAGGCGTTGTCATCTTGCAGGTCAATTCCTGATTTGCAAGGGAAAATTCATTTGTCAAGCATTTAACTTTTGTTGACGCAAGTTTTGATTCATGATACACTTGGAAATACACTAAGAAGAGGAGTTTGGCTGCCATGTATCGTATCGTAACCAAGAGACCCCTGACGCCGACGCTCGTGCTCATCGAGATCGAGGCGCCGATGATTGCCAAAAAGGCTGAGCCGGGACAGTTCATCATTCTGCGCGTAGACGAGGACGGCGAGCGTATCCCCATCACGATCCATGACTTCGATCGCGAAAAGGGCACCGTGTCGATCATCTACCAGATCGTCGGCGCGACGACCGAGAAGCTCAACCAGAAGCAGGAGGGCGACTACATTCAGGATTTCGTCGGCCCGCTCGGCAACGCGACGGAGATCCCCGGCGCGAAGAAAGTCGCCGTCGTCGGCGGCGGCGTGGGCACGGCGATCGCGTTTCCGGTCGCGAAGAAGCTGCATGAGAGCGGCGTGCACGTCGACCTGATCGTGGGCTTCCGCAACAAGGACGTAGTCGTGCTGGAGGACGAGTTCCGCAAGGCTTCCACCAACTTCTATGTCGGCACGGACGACGGCTCGTACGTCCGCAAGGCTTTGGTCACGGAGCTGCTCGAAGAACAGATCCAGGCGGGCGCGAACTATGACGCGGTCTTCTGCGTCGGCCCCATGATGATGATGAAGTTCGTCTGCAAGGTCACGGAGAAATACAATATCCCGACCATCGTCTCCATGAGTCCGATCATGGTGGACGGCACGGGCATGTGCGGCTGTTGCCGTCTGACGCTCAAGGAGGCGGACGGCGCGTCCGTCACCAAGTTCGCCTGTGTGGACGGTCCGGACTTCGACGGCTTTAAGGTCGACTGGGACGAATCCGTTAAGCGCAGCCGTATGTACGGCGAATGGGAGCGCCGCAAGCACGAAGAAACTTGCAATCTCTTTAAGAAGGAGGTCAAGTAAGATGCCGAACATGAGTCTTGTCAAGAATCCGATGCCCTCTCAGGAGCCGGACGTTCGCAATAAGAATTTCCTCGAGGTCGCTCTCGGCTACACCGAGGAGCAGGCGCTCGACGAAGCGCAGCGCTGCCTCAACTGCAGGAACCCGCTGTGCGTGCAGGGATGTCCCGTGAACGTACATATCCCGCAGTTCATCGAGAAGATCGTCGCCAAGGATTACGAGGGCGCGTATCAGGTCATTCATGAGACATCCTCTTTGCCCGCGGTCTGCGGCCGCGTCTGCCCGCAGGAGACGCAGTGCGAGATGCACTGTATTCGCGGCAAGAAGGGCGATCCTGTCGGCATCGGCCGTCTGGAGCGCTTCGTTGCCGATTGGCACAACGAGCACGCCGATGAAGCGTCCGCCAAGCCCCAACCCAACGGTCACAAGGTTGCGATCGTCGGCTCCGGCCCCGCGGGCCTGACCTGCGCGGGCGACCTCGCCAAGAAGGGCTATGATGTCACCGTGTTTGAGGCGCTGCATCTCGCGGGCGGCGTGCTGGTGTACGGTATCCCCGAGTTCCGTCTGCCGAAGAAGATCGTGCAGAAGGAGGTCGACGGCCTCAAGGCGATGGGCGTCAAGTTTGAAATGAACATGGTCGTCGGCCGCGTCGTCTCCATCGACGAGTTGATGGCGGAGTACGGCTTCGAGGCTGTGTTTGTCGGCTCCGGCGCGGGCCTGCCGATGTTTATGCATATCCCCGGCGAGAATCTCTGCGGCGTATACAGCGCCAACGAGTTCCTGACCCGCATCAACCTGATGAAGGCGTACAAGGACGGCTCCGACACGCCGCTCATGCCGCTTGCCGGCAAGACGGTCGCGGTCGTCGGCGGCGGCAACGTCGCGATGGACGCGGCGCGCTGCTCCAAGCGCCTCGGCGCGGAGGTGTACGTCGTGTACCGCCGCGGTATGGAGGAGCTGCCCGCCCGTAAGGAAGAAGTCGAGCACGCGGTCGAGGAGGGTATTATCTTCAAGACCCTGCATAATCCCGTCGAGATCCACGGCGGAGACGACGGTTACGTCAAGGGCATGACCTGCATCCAGATGGAGCTGGGCGAGCCGGACGCGTCCGGACGCTGC
>JAFTGG010000165.1 GCA_017458025.1 Oscillospiraceae bacterium
ACGGTCACTTCCATCCGAAACAAGACGCTCGACGAGTGTCTGCCGCTCATCGAGAGCGCGGATCATGTGATCGCCGTCTCCGAGGTTGGTAGCCTCGCTGGGATGAACCCGAACACGAACGCCTACTCCGCGCTGCTGGATGCGCTGATCGAGCAGGTCCACAAGGACGGCGGCACATTCACCGTTTTGAGCGCGTCGCTGCCCTATGACGCGGCGCGCTATACCGAGGCGGACGCCTTTGTGATCACATGGAACGCCCGCGGCATGAGCGAGGACCCGCGCGTCACGGAGGGACCTGTCAATCAGTTCGGGGCGAGTATGCCCGCCGCGCTCTACTTGATGCTCTCGCCGGACGCGGCGTTCACCGGCAAGCTGCCTGTGAACATCCCCGCGATGGACGCGGAGTATCAGTACACGGACACCGTCCTCTATCCGCGCGGCTTCGGGCTGACCGGCGGGGTGGTCGTTCCTGGCGACGTGAAGGAGACGGACTGGTTCTATGACGCCGCCGTCTATGTCACGCGCAGGAACATCATCGCGTCCCGCGTGGACGGCAGCTTCGACCCGTATGCCAAGGTGACGCGCGGCGACGCGGCGGACTATCTCCGAACGCTGGCGGGCAGGTCCGGCGCGGCGGACAACCTCTTGACCGGCAATATGAAGGAGATCATCACCCGCGAGGCGTTCATCGCCGCGCTCTATGCCTTTGCCAAGGATCAGGGCAAGGACGTGAGCGTGGGCGAGGATACGAACATCCTGAGCTATGACGACGCCTTTGACGTCAGCGAGTATGCCATCCCTGCGATGCAATGGGCTTGCGGCGCGGGTATCATCAACGGCACGTCAGCGAGCACGCTCAGCCCCAAAGCGGCGATGACCCGCGCTCAGGCGGCGGTCATGCTCCTGCGGTATGGCGAGGCGGCGTGAGAAACGAAATTGGAGATCCATGCGCCGGAGCGCGCGATAAATTAAGATAAGGAGTCGCATGTATGGAGACAAGGCAGTTCAAAAAAGGCGACGTCATCTTCAAGGAGGGGACGTTCGGCAATACCATGTACGAGCTCAAAAGCGGCGCGGTCGGCATCTATGCCGCCTACGGCGCCCCCGGCGAAAAGAAACTGACTGAGCTGGAGGCGGGCCGCATCTTCGGCGAGATGGGGGTCATCGAGGTTCGTCCGCGCAGCGCGACTGCTGTGGCGCTTTCGGACATTGAGACGATTGAGGTATCGACTGCGGATATGCAGGAGTATTTCAGCAGCCAGCCCGAGAAGCTCATGGAAATCATGCGCGGCATGAGCCGCCGCCTGCGCGAGCTGACGGCGGACTATCAGGAGGTCTGCGGCACGCTCGGCGAGTGGAAGGAGACGACGGAGCAGGGCAAAAAGAAGGGCTCCGGATTGCTTGCAGCGATCAAAAAGTTTGCCGACGCCTATGCCGAGGGCGCGAAGTATATGACGGATCATGGTTTGGCCATGTACAACGATTATGCGCTGATGTGACGATCCTGTGGGGAGGTAAATGAAATGAATACGCAGATTTACAACAAGGGCGATATCATCTTCCGCCAGGGCGACGCGGGCAAGAGCATGTACGATATTCGCTGGGGCAGTGTCGGCATCTATCTGGACTATGGCACGGAAAAAGAGAAAAAGCTGACAGAGTTGGGAACGGATGCGTTCTTCGGCGAGATGGGGATGATCGACCACGCGCCGCGCAGCGCGACCGCCGTGGCGCTTGAAAAGGGGACACAGCTGCGGGAGATCACGGAGGAGAAGCTCGGCGAGCTGTTCCGGGAGAATCCCGCCAAGGTGCTGATGATCATGCAGCAGCTCTCTAACCGCCTCCGCAAGCTGACGAAGGACTATATGGAGGCGTGCAGGGCCGCCGCCGACATCGAAAAGATCGAAGAAAAGCCGGAAGAAACCGACAGCGAGACTGCCGAGGAGATCAAGACCAGAGTGGGACGCTACGCGGATCAGATTGACGGCTACGCGGCGTATCTGTAAGATGCAAGTCCAACCCCAATACCAAGCCCGCGCGGACTGGACGGCGCTCGCCGAGCGCGAGGAGCTTACCTACGAGGCGCTGGAGCCGTTCACGCCGCCGTATATCGGCGGCATGACGCAGTATGATGACTGCTGCAACTGGTATCACGCCAGCGGACGCGTCACGTCCGTCCACGGCGCGTTCATCGACGTGAACGTCGCCAGCGGCGACCCCTCGTTCCGCTCATTGTCTCGGCAACGTTGCACGGAGAGCTGCGCGATGGCCGTGCGCCTCGGCGCGCGAAACGTCGTGTTCCATTCGAGCTGCTTTCCGTTTCTGCGGGGCGGCTATCTGGAAAACTGGGCGGATACCTGCGCGGAGTTCTACATGGGGCTTGCGGAGCAGTATCAGACGCACATCTATATCGAAAACAGCCCGGATCTCGACCCGCAGCCCATCCGGGAGCTGATGCGCCGCATATCGGATCGGCGCATCGGCGTCTGTCTCGACTTCGGGCACGTG
>JAFTGG010000166.1 GCA_017458025.1 Oscillospiraceae bacterium
CCCAACGAGGCGGGCCTCGCGTTCTATGAC
Source organism: Oscillospiraceae bacterium (assembly GCA_017458025.1). GTDB lineage: Bacteria > Bacillota > Clostridia > Oscillospirales > Oscillospiraceae > Hominicoprocola. Next base: position 31 of record JAFTGG010000166.1, read on the forward strand.
AGGGTCTTCGACTGCTGCAAAAAACACGGCATCGAGCCGCTGGTGACGATCTCGCACTACGAGCTGCCTTACGCGCTGGTCGAGAAGTACAACGGCTGGGAAGGCCGCGAGCTGATCGAATACTATCTGAACTCTTGCAAGGTCATTTTCGAGCGCTACAAGGATAAGGTCAAGTATTGGCTGACGTTCAACGAGATCAACGCCGGCACGATGCCCTTCGGCGCGGTGCTGTCCACGGGTACGGTCAAGGGGTACAGCGGCTTCGTGAACGAAGTGCCCGACAAGCCGCAGGAGCGCTATCAGGCGCTGCATCATCAGTTTGTCGCGAGCGCCAAGGCGGTCAAGTACGCCCACGAGCACTATCCGCAGTTTAAGCTCGGCAACATGATCTGCTTCATCACCATGTACCCGCTGACCTGCAATCCCGACGATATCCTGCTCAACCAGGAGAAAATGCGAGAGATGAATTGGTACTGCTCCGATGTGCAGGTGCGCGGCGAGTATCCGGCTTATGCCAAGAGCATCTGGGCAAAGCACGGCGTCAGCATCAAGATGGAGGACGGCGACCTTGAACTGCTCAAGGAGGGCACGGTCGATTTCTACACCTTCAGCTATTACATGAGCAACTGCACCAGCTCGGATAAGAACAGCGAAGCCACGGGCGGCAATGTCGTCGCGGGCGTGAAGAACCCGTATCTGGAAGCGTCCGATTGGGGCTGGCAGATCGACCCGAAGGGTCTGCGCTATACGCTGAACGAGATCTACGACCGCTACCACATTCCGCTGATGGTCGTGGAGAACGGCCTCGGCGCGTACGATAAGAAGGAGGACGACGGCTCCATCAACGACGACTACCGCATCGACTATCTGCGCAAGCACATCGAGCAGATGATCGGCGCGGTGGAGGACGGCGTCGACCTCATGGGCTACACGCCCTGGGGCTGCATCGACCTCGTCTCCGCCTCGACGGGCGAGATGGCGAAGCGCTACGGCTTCATCTACGTCGAGAAGTACGACGACGGCAGCGGCGATCTGAGCCGGAAGAAGAAAAAGTCCTTCGATTGGTACAAAAAGGTCATCGCCAGCAACGGCGGCGATCTGGCGTAAGGATTACATGATGTGAAGAAGCCCGCGCCGTTTTGCGGCGCGGGCTTCCCGACAAAGGAGGATATACGATGAGCTTGGTTATGAACCTGTACTACACCGGAACCAACGGCAGCGCCCGCGCTTTTGCCGACGAGATGGAATCGAGCGGGGTCGCCGCGGCGATCCGCGCGGAAGCGGGCAACGAGCGCTATGAGTATTTTTATCCCAGAAACGACCCCGAGACAGTGCTGCTCATCGACGCGTGGCGCGATCAGGCGGCGCTCGACGCGCACCACGCCTCGCCGATGATGGGGCGGATCATGGCGCTGCGCGAGAAGTACGACCTGCACATGAAAGCGGAGCGCTATGTTTCCGAGGAAATGGCGCGGACGGACGAGAGATTTATCAAGAAATGAGCAAGGTTGTCTTTTTGGATGTGGACGGCACGCTGGTGGACTACGAGAACCGGCTGCCGGAGAGCGCCGTCGCCGCGATCCGCGCCGCGCGGAAAAACGGGCACCGCGTCTACATCTGCACCGGCCGCAGCAGGGCGGAGGTCTATCCCGAGCTGTGGGACATCGGCCTCGACGGCATGATCGGCGGCAACGGCAGCTATGTCGAGGACAGCGGCACGGTCGTAATGCACCGGCTCATCACGCTTGAGCAGTGCCGGCACATCGTCGATTGGCTCCACGCGCGCGGGCTGGAGTTCTACCTTGAGAGCAACAACGGCCTGTTCGCCAGCGAACGCTTCGAGGAGCGGGCGCAGGATACGATTCGGGAGTATATGGGCCGCAAGGGGCGCGACGCCTCGAACGCGACCGTGCGCACGGTGTTTCCGGACATGGTTTTCGGCGGCGAGCTGTATCGCGGCGACCTCAACAAGGTCAGCTTCGTGCTTGACAGCTATCAGGATCACCTGGACTCCGTCGAGGAGTTTCCCGATTTGCAGGCGGGCACATGGGGCGGCGCGGGCGAGACGGCGCTGTTCGGCGACCTCGGCGTGAAAGATGTCACCAAAGCGCGCGCCGTCGACGCGCTGCTGGCGCACCTCGGCGCGGACAGGGCGGATACCATCGCGTTCGGCGACGCGAAGGTGGATATCCCGATGTTCGAGGCCTGCGCGTACAGCGTCTGCATGGGCAGCGGCGGCGAGGAAGCGAAAGCGGCCGCGGATCTTGTCACGGACGCCGTGGCGGAAGACGGGCTGTATCACGCGTTTGAGCGGCTGGGGCTGCTGTAAGTCGCCGGCAGATCGCCGAATCGTAGATTAAAAGAACGGAGGAGATCGCTGTGCGGGATGCCGGCATGGAAAACGCCTATTACAACGGGCTTATGGGAGCCGTCGGCTATCGGAAGAAGGATCTGGACAAGCCGGTCATCGGCGTCGTCAATTCATGGAACGACGTGAACCCCGGGCACAAACCGTTCCGTGAGCTGGCACAGTATGTCAAGGACGGCGTCTGGGCGGCGGGCGGCGCGCCCGCGGAGTTCGGCGTCCCCGCGCCCTGCGACGGCATGGCGCAGCTACGCGGCATGCAGTACGTTCTGCCCCAGCGCGATCTGATCGCCGCCTCGGTCGAGGCGATGGCGAGCGCGCACGCCTTTGATGGGCTGGTGCTGCTCTGCTCCTGCGACAAGATCGTGCCGGCGATGCTGATGGCGGCGGCCGCCGTCAACGTGCCGACGCTGCTTTTGACCGCGGGTTCCATGACGCCCTACGACAACGGGCGCGAGGTCATGGTCACGCCCGACCTCAAGGAAGCGATCGGCGCGCGCAACGCGGGCAGGATCACGGAGGAGGAGTTTGCGGACGATCAGGAGAACATCTGCTTTTCCTGCGGCACCTGCTCGATGTACGGTACGGCGAACACGCTCGGAGTCTTTGCCGAGACAGTGGGGCTGTGTCCCATCGGCTCGACGACGATGCTCGCGTCGTCCGGCGCGAAAGCGCGGCAGGCCCGCGACGTGGGAGAGCGCATTGTCGAGCTTGTGCGCGAGGGCAAGCGCGCCCGCGATTTCCTGACGCGCGAGTCCATTGAGAACGGTATTCGCCATGTCTCCGCCACCGGCGGATCGAGCAACTTCGTCATGCACGTCATGGCGATCGCGCGGACTGCCGGCGTGCCGCTGACGCTTCGCGAGTTCGACGAGCTTCAGGAGAGCGTGCCGGTGATCGCGAAGTTCAAGCCGTCGTCCAAATACAACCTTTCCGATTGGCACCGCGCGGGCGGCGTGCTCGGGACGCTGAAGGCGATCCGGCCGCATCTGCACGAGGACGTGCCTATGGCGTTCGGCGGCACGCTGCGGGAGCTGCTCGACGGCTTCGCGCGGGAGGTCGATCCGGACGTGATCCGCAGCGCGGAGGACGCATATCTCCCGAGCGGCTGCTTCACGGTGCTCTACGGCAACCTCGCGCCGCTGGGCGCGGTGGTGAAAAAGAGCGGAGTCGACCCGAAGATGTTCCGTCACCAAGGCCCGGCGGTCGTCTTTGATTCGGAGGAGGATCTGATGGAGCGCTTCCTGCACGGAAAGGTCGAGCCGGGCTGCGTGCTGGTGATCCGTTACGAGGGCCCGAAGGGAGGCCCCGGCATGCGGGAGATGTCCATTCCGGCGGCGATGCTCATGGGCATGGGGCTGTACACCTCCGTGGCGATGATTACGGACGGGCGCTTTTCCGGCGCGTCGCGCGGGCCCTGCGTCGGGCATATCGCGCCCGAGGCGTGGGACGGCGGCCCCATCGCGGCGGTGCGCGACGGCGATATCATCACCATCGACCTTGAGCGCAAGCTGCTGCGCCTTGAGCTGAGCGACGAGGAGCTGGAGAGGCGGCTGCGCGAGGTCAAACGTCCGGAAAAGTCGGCGTCCGGCGTCTTGAACGCCTACCGCGCCGGTGTGCGGGGCGCGGAGACCGGCGCGCTCTGGCTCATGGGCGGGCCGGATTACACAAATTATATAAAAAATTGATAGCGCTCATCACTTTTTTTGATTTATTTGCGAATTCACTGTTGACAAGCGTACCGATAAAGCGATAAAATAACCCTGCAGTTGGTTTTCACATCAATGGCAAATTTAGGAAAGTAGGAATGAAAGAATGAAAAAGGTACTTTCTCTTGTACTGGCGCTCGTCATGGTCTTCTCGCTCGTCGCTTGCGGCAGCGGCAGCTCCGGCAGCGGCAGCACGACGACCGCGCCCGCCGCGGGCGACGCGTCTTCGGCGAGCGGCAGCGAGGCGAAGCCGGCCCGCGGCAACGTTATCTGGACCTTCGGCACCGCTGACACGGGCGGATCGATGTATCCCGCCGGCGCGGGTGTGTCCCAGACCTGGACGAACAACGTGCAGGGCATGAAGTGCAACACCCAGACCTCCACCGGTTCGTTCCAGAACGTGCAGGACGTGGCCAACGGTGAAGTCGACGTCGCGGTCGCGACGGCCGACGTCGTCCTCAACGGCTACAACGGCACCGGCAAGTTTGCCGACATCGGCGCGCTCGACAATCTGCGCGTTATCGGCGCGGTCTACACCTCCGTCCTCTCCGTCGTTTCCCTCAAGTCCAGCGGCATGAAGTATGTCCACGACCTGCAGGGCAAGCGCGTGGCGGTCGGCCCCGCGTCCTCTGCGACTGAGAATGCGTCCCTCGCGGCTTTCGAGGTCATGGGCATCGACGCGAACAACACCAGCCTTGAGAACCTCGGCCTCGGCGACGGCGCCGACGCTGTCGGCGACGGCATTCTCGATGCGGCCACCGGTTTCGCGGGCCTGCCCATCGGCGGCCAGTTGAACCTCGCGGCGACCAAGGACATCGACGTGCTCGACTTCACGCAGGAAGAGCTTGACGCTATCCTCGCCGGCAACGCCGCTTATATTCAGACCCCGATCCCGGCCGGCACCTACACGGGCGTCGACTACACGACCCAGACCTTCGGCGTGAAGTGCCTGATCATCGTCAAGGACGATGTGGACGAGGATCTCGTCTATGACCTCTGCAAGGCGATGAACGAGGGCGCTGCGGACATGGCCGCGGGCAACGCTCTGCTCAAGGACATGACCAACCCGAGCTTCCTCTGCACCCAGATGCCCATTCCGCTGCACCCCGGTGCTGAGCGTTACTTTACCGAGATCGGCGCGATGTAATTCAGCGCAACTGAATCATCTGACCGTCCCCGCATAAAGCAATCCGAGGCCGGAGTTGGGACGACCAACTCCGGCCTCGCGCCGTTCTGTTAAGAACCCATCAATCAACCATTCCGGAGGGAAAGGAAATCTTATGGCAGATCATAAAAAGAAAGACAAAGTCCAGGAGATCGACGTCAGCTCGCTCGACAGCGAGCTCGCGGCGGCGAAGACCCTGGAAGAGGGCAAGGGCGACATCTTTATCAAGGCTGCCGCGGTCTTTGCCTTCTGCATGACCCTGTTCCACATCTGGACCGGCTTTCACGGCCTGTACGACTACGTCACGCAGCGCGGTATCCACCTTGCCTTTGCGCTGACGCTGATCCTGCTGACCCAGCCGCTCTACAAGCATTGCTTCAAGGACAAGTTCGCGGGCAGCAAGGCGTTCCGTGCCATCTGCCGCGTGTTTGACATCTGTCTCATTATTCTTGCCTGGGTCTCCGTTATTATGGCGATGGACGAGGTCCACCATCTGACCGAGCGTCTGAGCAAGACGACGTGGATGGCGACCTTTGCCGGCGCGGTGCTTTCGATCATCGTGCTCGAAGCGGCGCGCCGCACGCTGGGCTACATCATGCCGGTGCTGTCGCTGATCTTTGTCGCTTACGCGCTTGCCGGTCCGCATCTGCCGCTTGCCATCGCGCACCGCGGCTACTCGATCGAGCGTATCTGCAAGTTCCTGGCTACCGACCTTGACGGCCTGTTCGGCACGACGATGAGCGTGTCCGCGTCCGTTATCTTCATGTTCGTCATGTTCGGCGCGTTCCTAGAGGCGTCCGGCTGCTCGGACTTCATCAACAAGATCGCGATCTCGCTGACCGGCAAGATCAAGTCCGGCCCCGCGCTCTCCGCGGTCGTGGCGTCGGGCCTCATGGGTTCGATCAACGGCTCTGCCGTCGCGAACGTCGTCGGCACCGGCACGTTCACCATTCCGCTGATGAAGTCCCGCGGCTACAAGCCGCAGTTTGCCGGCGGCGTTGAGTCCGTCGCTTCCACCGGCGGTCAGATCCTGCCGCCCGTCATGGGCTCCGGCGCGTTCCTGATGGTCGCGTTTACGGAGCAGAAGTACATCGCGATCGTCATTGCGGCGGTCATTCCGGCGCTGCTTTATTATTGGGGCTGCGCGGTGGCCGTCATCACCCAATCCGAGCTCATCGACATCACGCTGATGGACGAGAAGGATATCCCCAAGACGAAGGAAGTTCTCAAGGACGGCTGGATCTACCTGCTGATCCTCGGTATCCTGATCGTGCTCCTGCTGGTCGTGCAGTATTCTCCGCTCTACGCGGCGCTGTGGGCGACTGTTTCGGTGCCGGTCGTGATGCTGTTCGATAAGAAGAAGCGCTTCACGTTTAAGGATATTCCGTCCGCGATGGTCAAGTCCGGCTTCTCCGCGATGTCCATCGTCATCGGCTGCGCCTGCGCGGGCATCGTCGTCGGCATGGTTTCTCTGACCGGTATCGGCGTTATCTTCGGCGATATGATGATCCAGGCGGCGCACGGCCTGCTGTTCCCGTCGCTGGTCTTCACCGCCATCACCTGCATTGTTCTCGGCATGGGCCTGCCGACCACCGCGGCGTATGTTATCGCGGCGTCGATCCTTGCTCCGTCGCTCATTAAGCTGGGCCTTGCCCCGCTGACGGCGCACCTGTTCGTGTTCTACTTCGCGTGCCTGTCCGCGATCACGCCGCCCGTCGCCCTCGCGGCGTACGCCGGCGCCGGTATCGCCAAGTGCAGTCCGATGTCCACGGCGGTCGAGGCGTGCAAGCTCGGCTTCGCGGGCTTCATCGTGCCGTTCGAGTTCTGCTACAGCCCCGCCATGATGATGCAGGGCTCGGTGCTCGAAGTGCTCTCGGTGTTCCTCTCCGCGTTTATCGGTGTTTCGATCATCTCCTCCGGTTTCCAGGGCTGGCTGTTCTGGAGGCTCAATTGGTTTGAGCGCATCGTCTTCGTCGCCGCCGGTATGCTGATGTTTATCCCCGGTACGCTGACGGACATCGCCGGTATCGCCATCGCGGCGGTGCTGCTGATTCTCAATCTCAAAAAGTGGGAGCGCGGCCCGAAGTTCATTATGCAGCATCAGAAGAAGTAACCGATGAACAACCGCTCCAATCTGGCGAACGCCCTCATGTGGGGCATGGGCGGATTCCTCTATCTCGGCGCGACCTATCTTGTCGATGTGGGGATTTTCCGCGTATTCGCCTATCTGTTTCTGCTGTTGGCGTGCATGTACCTGATCCGGTACCTGAACAATCGGCGCAGCGGGAAAAAGTAAAAAAGGAAGCGCGTCCTAGCCGGACGCGCTTCCTTTTTTACTGCGATATAACAGAATTATTATAAAATCAGTGCTGTTTTGGACTTTGACATTTGCCCCGCGCGGCGCTATGATGAGCTTGCGAAAGGAGATGAAAGACATGCTGCTGATCGCTGTTTGCGCTGCTTTGCTGGGCGTTGTCGCGCTGTTTGGAAAGCCTTCCTACGAGACGGCGAGCAACTATGCCAACACGCTTATCAAATAATATATCTGTTATGGAGAGCCGCTCATTGAGGATCAATGGGCGGCTCTTTTCCTTCCGGGCCGCCGGATAATCCCGCGTAAAATTCTGCCGTGACGTCGATGAACGCGCGGGCGATGGGCCGCAGGTAACTGCTCGACTTGTAGACGGCGCAGAGCGGGTGCGTCATATCCGGCGTATCAAAGTCGAAGAACGCCAGCTCGCCGCCCGGCGCGGAGCGTACGCCCGTTTCGTTGAGGAAGCAAAAGCCGTAATCCCGCGCGGCGAGACCCAGCGCGGTCGCCGCGTTGGTGCCGTAGGTGACGCGCCTCAGCGCGACCTGCTCCTTGTCGAGGAAGTTTCGTACACGGGTTGAGAGGAACGTGCCGGGACGCATGAGCACGACGCGTTCGTTTTCCAACGCGTGGAGGTCGATGGGCTCGCCGCGCTCCTGCGCCGCGAGAAACGCCTGCGTGACCGGATTGCGGCGGTTGCCCGCGAGTAAAATGCGCTCGTGCATGATGGTTTCCACCGTGATCCCCTCCGGCGTGTCGAGGCTGGTGTTCATCACCGCGAGGTCGGCGCGCTCGTCGAGCACAAGGCCGTACAGCTCATTGGTGGGGTATTCCATCACGTCGAGCCGCACCTGCGGATACTGCGCGGCGTACGCCGGCAGAATATCGGGCAGCAGCACGCCCGCGCGCCAACTGGAGAGCGCGAGCCGCAGCGTCTGCTCGCGGTCGCGGGAGAGCTCCGCAAAGTCGCTGAGCAGCTTTTGATCGAGCCGCTTGCCGCTTTCGAGGTAATTGACGTACACGCGCCCCGCTTCGGTCAGCCGCAGCGGCGTTTGCGAGCGGTCGAGCAGCTGAACGCCGAACTCCTTTTCGAGCCGAAGGACGTGCTGGCTCAAATACGGCTGCGAGACATAGAGCTTTTCCGCCGCCTTGGAAAAGCTGCCCTCCGCGGCGACGGTGAGAAAGTATTCCGGACTTTTGTTGTAGCGCATTGCTTCACCCCTTCGTCTTTATATTATAATAGTTTTGTTATAAGTCAAGTCGCTTTTTCGTCTTTGACAGCACGCGGGCGTTGTCGTAAGATGATAGCAATAAATCAAATGGGCGACAGGGAGGGGCGCATGATGCATTTTACGGTTTCGTATTTAAAGGATTATTGCCAAAAGCTTATGACCGCGCGCGGCATCGACGCGGACTGCGCGGAGACGGTCGCAGACATGCTGCTTGACGCGGAGCTGACGGGCGTCAGCACCCACGGCGTCAGCCGCCTTGCGATCTATCTGGAGCGTGTCGATAGGGGGCTGGTGTCCAAACGCAATGACGCGAGGATCGTGCGCGAAAGCCCGTCCGCCGTAGCGATTGACGCGGGGAACAGCCTCGGCGCGGTGGGCGCGAAGTTTGCTATGGAGACCTGCATTCGCAAGGCGCGTGAGACGGGCTGCTGCTTCGCGACGGTCAAAAATTCCAACCATTTCGGCGCGGCGGCGTACTACACGCGCATGGCGGCGAAAGAGGGTATGATCGGCTTCTGCTGTACGAATCTGACAGCGAAGATCGCGCCCCACGGCGCGGCGGAGCCGTTTATGGGCACCGATCCGATCTCGGTCGCCGTGCCGTCCGCGGGCGCGAGCGTCGTGCTGGACATGACGCCGTCGGTCGTGGCGCTGGGCAAGCTGATTCTGGCGCAGAAGCTGGGCAAGGAGATCCCGCTTGGCTGGGCGCTGGACAAGGAGGGCAAGCCGACCACCGATCCCGCCGCGGGACGCGCGGGCTCGCTGATCCCTATCGGCGGCCCGAAGGGCAGCGGCATGGCGCTGATCGTCGAGGTGCTCTCCGGTATCCTCTCCGGCGCGGGTACGGCGACGCATCTGCATGACCTGTATGAGTTCGACGCGCCGCAGGGCGTGGGGCATTTTCTCGGCACCATCGACGTGTCGAAGTTCCTCGACGAAGACGCGTTCCGCGCGGGCGTGTCCGCGATGGCGGGCGAGATCAAGGAGCTCAGGCGCGCCGAGGGCGTGGACGAAGTGCTGCTCCCGGGCGAGCGCAGCGCGCGGAGCGCGGCAAAGAAAGCGATCGACGGCGTCGACGTGGCGGAGGCGGTCTGCAAAGAGCTGGCCGACATGGGCGAGCCGTATGGCATGAAATTAAAGGAGGCGTAAGTTATGGCAAAGATCGTTGTAACGGAGCAGATCGACCCCGTGGGCATCGCGCTGCTCAAGGCGGCGGGACACGAGGTCGCGGAGCTGGATATGAAGGGCGGCATTGCCGTCGATCCGGCAAGCGTAAAGGACGCGGACGCGCTGCTGGTGCGCATCGTGGAGGTGACGAAGGAGCTGATCGGCAGATGCCCGAACCTGAAGCTCATTTCCAAGCACGGCGTCGGCATAGACAACATCGACATGGACGCGGCGAAGGCGAAGGGCGTCGCCGTGACCATCGCGCCGGGCGCGAACAGCACCTCTGTCGCGGAGCACGCGTTCGCGATGCTCATCGCGCTCGCGAAGAACCTGCCGACGGTCTGCGCCAAGTACCGCGAGATCGGCTTCGGCGCGAAGAACTGCGCCCCGGGCATCGAGATCACGGGCAAGACGCTCGGCGTTATCGGCTGCGGGCGCATCGGCAGCCGCATCGCCAAGATGGCGCGCGGCGGCTTTGACATGAAGGTGCTGGCTTACGACCCGTATATCGCCGAAGCGCCCGAAGGCGTGGAGCTGGTCGCCGACCGCGACCGCGTGTTCGCGGAGTCAGACTTCGTAACGCTGCATTCGGTGCTGAACAAGGAGACGGAGGGCGGCGTCGGCGCGCGGGAGTTCGCGCTGATGAAGCGCGGCGCGATCTTCATCAACTGCGGCAGAGGTCCGCTGATTGACGAGCAGGCGCTGATCGACGCGCTGCAAAGCGGACATCTCGGCGGCGCGGGCCTAGACGTGACGGCGCAGGAGCCCTGCCCGCCGGAGAGCCCCTTGTTTGCCATGCCGAACGTGCTGCTGACGCCGCACTACGCGCCCACGACCACGGAGGCGGCGGCTGCCGTGTCCCGCGTCGCGGCGCAGAATGTAATCGACTTTTTTGAAAACAAACCCATCGAGGGACTTTTATAAGGAGGCGGAACGATGAGACTCGCAACCATCAAGCTGGACGGCGCGGAGATCGCCGGCATCGTCACGGAGCGGGGCGTGACGCCCATCAAGGCGCTCAACGCCGCCAAGGGCGCCGCGTGGGAGGAGACCATGTTCGCGCTCATTGAAACGGGGCAGCTCAAAGAACTGACCGGCTGGTACAATGACGGCGGCAGGGCGGAGCTCGCGAATATCCCCGGCGCCGTGCCGTATGACAAGGTCGTTTACGCGCCGCTGTACCGCAATCCGAAGCGCATCTTCGGCATCGGTCTCAACTACGTCGATCACGCGGGCGACATCGGCGACGCCGCGCCGCAGGGCTTCCCCGGCAGCTTCTTCAAGATGGCGGACACGCTCATCGGCGAGGGTGACGAGATCCGTCTTCCCGCGCTCAAGGAGGCGCAGAAGACCACCGCGGAGGCGGAGCTGGGCGTCATTCTCGGCAAGCGGTGCCGCGACGTGTCCGAAGACAATTGGCTCGACGCGGTGGCGGGCTATACCACGATCCTCGATATGACGGAGGAGTCCATTTTAAAGGGCAATGACTTTGTCAAGGGCAACCCGCGTTATCTGACCATTGTGAAAAACTTCCCGACATTTTTCTCCTTCGGCCCGCAGCTCGTCACGCCCGACGAGGTGCCCGACGTGCTGAAGCTCGAAGTCCAGAGCGTCCGCAACGGCGAGGTCTACGCGAAGAACGTGGTCGCCAACATGACGCACCGCCCCGCGCGGCTCGTCTCGCTGCATTCGAGTATTCAGGGCTGGTATGCCGGCGACGTGCTCTCCACCGGCACGCCCCGCGCGTTCGGGCTCGCCGACGGGGACGTGGCGGAATGCCGCATCGTGGGGCCGGACGGCTTCGCGATGGAGCCGCTCAAGAACCCCGTCGTCGATTTGAAGAAGCACCCTGAAAAGGCATAAGGAGGATTGATCATGGATTTGGGTTTAAAGGACAAAAGCTGCCTCGTGCTGGCGTCCAGCAGCGGGCTCGGCAAGGCGATGGCGACCTCGCTCGCCCGCGAGGGCGCAAGGGTGACGCTGTTCAGCCACAACGAGGACAAGCTTCGCGCCGCACAGGCGGACATCGAGGCAAAGACCGGCAGCAAGCCGAACTACTTTGCCGGCAGCGTGACGGACGCAGACGATATCATTGCCGCCGTGCGCTCCGCGCGCGACTTCGGCGGCCCCGTCTGGGCGCTCGTCAACAACTCCGGCGGCCCGAAGCCCGGCACGTTCGACGCGTTCGACGACGCGGCGTGGCAGGGCGCGTACGAGCTGTGCCTGCTGAGCTATATCCGCGCCATTCGCGCGGTGCTGCCGGATATGCGCGCGAACGGCGGCGGGCGTATTTTGAACTCCACCTCGTCGTCGGTCAAAGCGGTGCTCGACAACCTGCTGCTCTCCAATACGTTCCGCATGGGCGTGATGGGCCTTTCCAAGACGCTCTCGCAGGAGCTGGGCAAGGACAATATCCTCGTCAACGTCATCGCGCCGGGCCGTATCGGCACCGAGCGGATCGACCAGCTCGACGCCGTCCGCGCCGAGAAAGCGGGCAAGACCGTGGAGGAGATACAGAAGGCGTCGTTCGCGACGATTCCGCTGGGGCGCTACGGCAAGCCCGAGGAGTACGGCGACCTCGCCGCGTTTCTTTGCGCGCCGAGCAACACGTTTATCACCGGCCAGACGGTTCTTGTCGACGGCGGTATGGTCAAGGCGTTTTAGGCCTTGTTTGAAAAATGCCGACATGCCCAAACGGCGGGCCTTTTTCCGCCATGCCGCGGCA
>JAFTGG010000167.1 GCA_017458025.1 Oscillospiraceae bacterium
AAGAGCTTTGATCGTTTTTTCTGACGACATGTGCGTCAGAAAAAACTCTTTGCACGGAGTGAACGTGCAATTTGTCCGTATCACACGGACAAATCGTGCGCTGAGCGGAGTGAAGCCTTTTCGTCGGCAAAGGCTTTTGCCTTTGCCGACGAAAAGTCTTCACTCCGCTCAGCGCACGATTTGTCCGTGTGATACGGACAAATCGCGCGTTCGCTCCGTGCAAAGAGTTTTTTCTGACGCACATGTCGTCAGAAAAAACGATCAAAGCTCTTTCGCGCCTGCGGGCGCGAAACTCTGCGAGGCTTTTGCCTACAGTCTGAAAAGAACGGCTTGAGCCGTTCTTTTTTGTATCAGCGCTTTCTTCGTCCGCGGTAGCCGGTGTAGTTGTAGGACGAGCCGCGCCGTCCGCTGCGGTAGCGGCGGGAGCGCGAGCTGAGCACGGCGCTCATGACGGCGACGCCGACAACCAGCACGGCGGCGCCGATGGCGGCGAACTTCACCCACGGGCGCGCGAGGAACTCCTTGACCTCGCGCTCCTTGGTCAGCAGCCACGACGCGGACACGTCGTTGAGCGCGATCAGCGGCACTGTGCCGTACTCGGTATCGCCGTAGGAGATCGTGATGACGCCAAGCTCGTCGCCTTCGGCGATGGGCGCGTCCACACTTTCGGCGTAAAGCGACACGGTGCGCTCCAGATCGTCGAGCGTCAGGTCGGCGGGCACCATGCGCGAAAGCGCCTCCGCGGGGTGGACGACGACGTAGCTCGTTTCGCTGGACAGCTCGACCGGCACCTCGCAAATGAACTCGTCCGTGTCGATCAGGTCCATGCGCTTGAAATCGTCGAACCCGTGGTCGAACAGGCGGATCGTTTCGGAAAAGCTGCGGGTTTGGATCGTGCCGTCGTCCAGCGTGACGCGCTCCGCGCCGAGCACGACGGAAATGAGCTGCCGGTTGGCGCGCACGGCGGTGGCGACGAGGCAGTAGCCCGCCTCCGGCGTCGAGCCGGTCTTGATGCCGCGCGCGTCCTCGTAGTAGTAGCCCGGCCAGCCTGTGCGCCAGGTAGAAATCAGGTAATTGGTCGAGTGCAGTTCGCGTTCCTTGGCGATATTCGTCGCCGGAACGGTGTACGCCTTGCGCCCGACGATCGTCATGAAGCCCTCATGCGTCATCGCCTCGCGCGTGATGAGGTAAATATCCCACGCGCTGGTGTAGTGCCGGTCGTTGTGCAGGCCCGAGGGGTTGGCGAAATGCGTGTCCGTGCAGCCGAGCTGCTGCGCGCGCTCGTTCATGCGTGCGACGAACGCGTCGATATCGCCGGCGACCGCTTCGGCGAGGATATGCGCCGCCTCGTTGGCGGAAACGATGAGCAGGCAGTTGAGCAGATTCTCGACCGTCATCGTTTCGCCCGCCTTGATGCCCGCGGTACTGCCGTCGGAGGCGAGGTTCTCGAACGCGCTTTCCCGCGCGGTGATCTCCTGGTCAAGACGCAGTTGTCCGGCGTCTACCGCCTCAAACACCAGCAGCGCGGTCATGACCTTCGTGATGCTGGCGGGGAAGTTGCGCTCGTGCGCCGCCTTTTCATAGAGCGTTTCGCCGCTCTCAACGTCGATGAGCAGCGCGGCGCGGGCGTCCGCCTCAAAGCTGTCCTTCGCGTACGCGAACGGCGTCAGCGAGGCGAATAGGGTCAATATCAAAAAAAGCGATAAAAACCGTTCTTTTTTCATGGAAAAATACCTCAGTATATGGTATAATGCCGTATTAGAACCTGTCTTCACAGCCGCCGAACACCGTCTGAGCAGGTGTTTTCCCGCCATGCGGCGCCGTTTTTCCTCGAAATCCGTCAAGATTCCTTCGTCAAACCGTCACCGCCTGACGAAAAAATCCCTTGCTCATCCGCTATTCTTCGACTGTGAAGACAGGTTCTTAGGTAAAAACCGTCATGGAGCTTGACAGGATTCGACTGTATTCATCGTCAGTATAACAGAGAAATGAGGGAAGCGCAACCGTGGAGCGGCAAGAAAAATTCGGAAAGGCGCACGTCACCCTGCTCGCGCTGACGCTCGCGTTTCTCGGCTCGCTCGCTTTTTTCGCCGCGCACGGCGGCAGCGCCGCTCCGGCCGACGATTACACCGTCGCTGTGGAGCGCAGCGTTCCGGCGGAGGAACTCGCGCCGGAGAAACAGCCGGTCGACGTCAACGCCGCGACGGCGGAGGAGCTGCAACAGTTGATGGGCATCGGGCCCGTGCTGGCGCAGGCGATTGTCGACTATCGCGAGGAACACGGGCCGTTCGAGTCGATCGACGAGCTGCTGGAGGTGAGCGGCATCGGCGAGACGAAGCTCGGCAACATTCGGGACGATATCACGCTCGGGGAGGAGGACGCCGCATGAAGATCTTGGTCGTGGACGACGAGCAGGTGCTCGTCAAGGGCGTCAAATTCAATCTGGAGAACGAGGGCTACGCCGTGGAGGCCGCCTACGACGGCAAAACGGCGGTGGAGCTGGCGCGAAACGGCGGCTTTGACCTGATCCTGCTCGACTTGATGATGCCGGAGGTCGACGGACTGACGGCTTGCATGCAGATCCGCGAATTTTCCAACGTGCCGATCATCATGCTGACCGCGCGCGGCGAGGATACGGACAAGCTGCTCGGCTTCGAGTACGGCGCGGACGACTATGTGACCAAGCCCTTCAATATTCTGGAGCTCAAGGCGCGTATCCGCGCGCTGCTGCGGCGCGCGGGAGGCTCGGGCCAGCAGGAGGACAAGCGTGAGCTGCTGACCGCGGGCAGCATCGCGGTCGATCCCGCGCAGCGCGTCGCGCTCAAGGACGGCGAGGTTGTGGAGCTGACGGCGAAGGAGTACGACCTCATCGAGCTGCTCATCAAGAACCCGCGCCGCGTCTACAGCCGCGAAAGCCTGATGGACCTCGTCTGGGGCTATACCTATGCGGGCGACTACCGCACGGTGGACGTGCATATCCGCCGCCTGCGCGAGAAGCTCGAAAAGAATCCCGCCGAGCCGGAGTATATCCTCACAAAGTGGGGCGTCGGGTATTATTTTAAGGGCTGATTTGACGTCCGCGGACGGCAGATAAATGGTTGCGCACCGGGCGAAGCGAAATCCTTCCCAAAGAAGCGGAACGAAAGGGGGAGAGCGGGATCAAACGCGTGAGTTTGCAGGCAAAGTTCAGCCTGAGCTATATCGCCATCATCATCGCGGTGCTGGTGCTGATGAACACTTATCCGCTCACCGTGTCGGAGGACCTTGTGTTCCGCTCGAAGGAGACGACGCTCAAAAGCACCGTCTCCGTGATGACGACGGCGCTGACGGGACTTGCGGAGCTGAGCGAGGAGAATGTCGCGACCGCCATGACGGTCGCGGCGGAGGCGGGCGTTTCCCGTATCCTCGTCACCGATGCCGCGGGACGTATCCTCTACGATACGCGCGAGACGGACAGCGCGCTGGGGCGCTACGCGTTCTACACCGAGATCGTGCAGGCGCTGCATGGCAACGACGTGTTCTACGTCGCCTTTGACGACGGCGCGTTCCGCAGCCGCTGCGCCTCGCCGGTCATTTACCACAGCCAGACCATCGGCGCGGTCTACGCCTATGAGTACGACACCGAGCAGGCGACGCTGCTGCGCAACCTGCAAAATACGCTGCTGCGCATTTCGGAGGCCGTGCTGATCTTCGTCGTGCTGCTGAGCCTGCTGCTCTCCCGCGTGCTGACGCGGCGCTTCGGACTGCTTGCCGGCGCGATCCGGCAGATGCGCGAGGGCGACTACAGCCGCCGCGCTTCCGTCGGCGGGCACGACGAGATCGAGGAGATCGCGGGCGAGTTCAACAGCCTTGCCGACCGGTTGCAGACCACCGAGGAGGTGCGCCGCCGCTTTGTCGCGGACGCGTCGCACGAGCTCAAGACGCCGCTCGCGGGTATCCGCCTGCTGTCGGATTCCATTTTGCAGAACGAGAATATGGACAGCTCGACCGTGCGCGAGTTTGTCGGCGACATCGAACAGGAGTCGGAGCGCCTGACGCGCATTACCGAGGACCTGCTGCGCCTGACGCGCCTTGACAGCGGCGCGGTGGAGGAGGCGGAGCCGGTCAGCGTCGCGCCTATCGTTGAGCGCGCGGTGCATATGCTGCGCCTCGTGGCGGAGGAGCGGACGGTCGCGCTCTCATGCGAGATCAAGCGCGAGGGCGTCGTCCTCGCGAGCGAGGACGATCTGCATCAGATCGTTTACAACCTGACCGAAAATGGTATCAAATACAACCACGCGGGCGGCTTTGTCCGCGTGACGCTCGGCGGAGACGACCAAAGCTGCGTCATCGCCGTCGAGGACGACGGCATCGGTATTCCCTCGGGCGACCTGCCGCGCGTGTTCGACCGCTTCTACCGCGTGGACAAC
>JAFTGG010000168.1 GCA_017458025.1 Oscillospiraceae bacterium
GCTTTTGCCTTTGCCGACGATTTAAAGCGCCGCCGAAAGGCGGCGCTTGCCTTTACCGGCCGCATAGACTATAATGGCGTTACACAAGCTAAAGAGACGTCAGCAACTGTATGCCGGCGGCATCTAACGGATAAAAGGCGTATGCTTTTTATCCGGCGGCAGTATCATATATAATAAGGAGCACCACGCTATGGAATTTCGATACGATCCGTCCGCGGGCGGCTTTCAGGTGAATATGGGCGGCGCGCAGCGGCAGCAGCGCCCGAAAAAGCCGCGCAAGGGCGTCGGCAGCAAAGGCGCGCGCATCGCCGTCAACATCGTTGTCACCCTGATCGTTGGGTTGGTTTACTTCTATGTCAGCCTGCCCGCGCTCAATCCGCATGCGGAGGAGTTCTACGGTTTTCTTTTCCTCCTCTGCGCTGTCTACTGCGGCTGCGCGGTCGTGACCTCCGGCTTTCAGGGCGAGGGCGTGAAGGGATACTTCGGTTTCGTCAAACAGCAGTGCAAGGTCCCGTTTTTCCTCGCGGTCGCGTTGGTCGTGGTCGGGCTGATTGGCTCGCTAACCTCGTGGGTCGTGCTGCGCGCGGGCTCGTATCAGAAGCTGCTGACCGTCCGGCCGGGCGACTTTGCCTCTGAGGTGGACGAGATCAGCTACGACCAGATCCCGATGCTCGACGGCGCGAGCGCGCAGCGTCTCGGCGACCGCAAGCTCGGCGAGCTTGCGGACATGGTTTCGCAATTCGAGGTCGCGGCCGATTATACGCAGATCAATTATCAGGGCCGTCCCGTGCGCGTCACGCCGCTGCGTTACGGCGATATCATCAAGTGGTTCAACAACCGCTCCGACGGCCTGCCCGCCTACCTCGTCATCGACATGGTGACGCAGAACGTCGAGGTCGTGCGCCTCAAGGACGGCATGAAATACACCACGGCGGAGCATTTCTCCCGCAACCTCTATCGGCATCTGCGCTTCCGCTACCCGACGATGATGTTCGGCGAGACGATCTTCGAGATCGACGAGTCGGGCACGCCGTGGTGGGTCTGCGCCCGCCGCGAGAAGACCATCGGACTGTTCGGCGGCGTCGACAACCACGGCGCGGTGCTCGTCAACGCCGTCACGGGCGCGTGCGAGTATGCCGAGCAGGTGCCCGAATGGGTCGACCACGTCTATTCCGCGAATCTCATTATCCAGCAGTACGATTATTACGGGCAGTATCACAACGGCTTCTGGAACTCCATCTTCGGCCAGCGCGACGTGACCGTGACGACGGACGGCTACAACTACCTCGCCATCGGCGACGACGTATGGGTCTACACCGGCGTCACGAGCGTCGGCGGGGACGAGAGCAACATCGGCTTTATCCTCTCCAACCAGCGCACGAAGGAGACGCATTACTACGCCATCGCGGGCGCGGAGGAGTTCAGCGCTATGGGCAGCGCCGAGGGGCAGGTGCAGCAGATGCGCTACCAGGCGACGTTCCCGCTGCTGCTGAACATCGCGGATCAGCCGACCTACTTCATGGCGCTCAAGGACGCGGCGCAGCTCGTGAAGATGTACGCGATGGTCAACGTCAGCCAATACCAGATCGTCGCCACCGGCGCGTCGGTTCTGGAGTGCGAGGCGAACTACCGCGCCATGCTCGCGCAAAACGGCCTGATCGGCGACGGGCAGGCGGAGCTGCCGCAAACCGGCGAGCTGCATGAAAAGAGCGGCGTCATCGCCGAGATACGAAGCGCCGTCATCAACGGCAATTCCTATTATTATCTGCGCTTCGAGGGGGACGCCGGCTTCAGTGTCCGCGTCAGCGCGGCCGATATCCCTTACGCGCCGCTGCTTTCCGTCGGCGACGCCGTAACAGTGCTGTTCCGCGACGGCGACGTCGCGCAGTATTGGGTCGACGCCTACGGCGTCAGGACCTGACGTATGACGGCGATATTGCAGGGTGTTATGTCGACATGACAGACAGCCTGCAATATTTTTCATAGATATTATGAAAAAACGGAAAGTTCTCACGCTTGATTTAGGCAGTTCGCACAAAAAACACAAAAGATTTTCTCATGGCGCGTCCATTGAGAAATGGAATGAATCGTGTTAATCTTGAGAACAGGATGGACGAACCATCAGTGCCCCGAAACGCGGGGTAAATTTGAAGGAGGTTGTTTCCAATGAACAAGTATATTGAGCGTGTTCTCGCCGAGACCAAGGCCAAGAACGCCAACGAGCCGGAGTTCCTGCAGACCGTCGAGGAGGTCCTCACGTCCCTCGAACCCGTCATCGACGCGCACCCCGAGTATGAGGCCGCCTGCCTGCTCGAACGCATGGTCGAGCCGGAGCGCACCGTCGAGTTCCGCGTCGTGTGGATGGACGACCAGCTCAAGTATCACGTCAACCGCGGCTACCGCGTGCAGTTCAACGCGGCGCTTGGCCCCTACAAGGGCGGCCTGCGTTTTGACCCCTCCGTCAACCTGTCCATCATCAAGTTCCTTGGCTTTGAGCAGGTCTACAAAGACGCGCTGACCTGCCTGCCCATCGGCGGCGCCAAGGGCGGCTCCGACTTCGATCCGCGCGGCAAGAGCGACGGCGAAATCATGCGTTTCTGCCAGGCGTTCATGACAGAGCTGTACCGTCACATCGGTCAGGACATCGACTGCCCGTCGGGCGACCTCGGCGTCGGCGGCAGTGAGATCGGCTATCTGTACGGGCAGTACCGCCGCATCGTCGGCGCCGCCGAGTTCGGCGCGGTGTCC
>JAFTGG010000169.1 GCA_017458025.1 Oscillospiraceae bacterium
GCTGCCCGAGGGGCAGGCCGGCAACAGCGCGACGGGCCGCGCCAACATCGGCGGCGGGCGCGTCGTGCCGCAGGCGCTGCCGCTCATCGACGCCGCCATCGAGGACGGCACGTTCTTCGAGAACGCCGCCTACAACGCCGCGATGGACGCCTGTCTGGAAAAAGGCACGGCGCTGCATCTGATGGGCCTGCTGTCCGACGGCGGCGTGCACTCGATGACCGCGCATCTTTACGCGCTGCTCAAGATGGCAAGCATCAAGGGGCTGGAGCGCGTGTGGCTGCACGTCTTTCTGGACGGCTGCGACGCGCCGCCGAAGTCCGGCAAGGCGTTTGTCGAGCAGACGCTGAAAAAATGCGCCGAGCTTGACGCCGGCAAGCTCGCGACGGTCATGGGACGCCGGTACGCGATGGACCGCGACAGGCATTGGGACCGCGTGGAGCAGGCCTACGACGCGCTGGTCTACGGCGAGGGCGTGCAGAACGCCGACCCGATCGCCGCCATTCGCGACAGCTATCGCGACGGCATACCCGACCAGCTTCTCGAACCCGTGGTCTGCGACCGCGACGGCATGATCGCCGACAATGACAGCGTCATCTTCTTCAATTTCCGCGGCGACTGCGCCCGCGAGTTGACGAGCGCCTTTGTCGACCCCGGCTTTGAGGGCTTCAAACGCGAGCGCTTTCCCGTTACATTTGTCTGCAATACCGAATACGATTCGGCGATGCCGAACGCAATGGTCGCGTTCCCGCTTCCGCCGGTCGAGCAGGATCTGCGCGCCTACCTCGTCGAGACGGGCATGACGCAGTTGCGCGTCGCGGACGCGGACGCGTGCGTCGAGGGGATTCTCACGGGCGAATACGACGTGGTCATTCTGCGCCTGCCCGACTGCGACGACGCCGGCGACACCGGCGATTTTGACGCCGCGGTCGCGGCGGTGGAGGCGGTCGACACCAAGGTCGGCAAGGTCGTGGACGCGACGCTGCAGATGGGCGGCATCGCGATGGTCACCGCCAGCCACGGCAATGTTGAGCGCATGCTCGACGACGATGGCAAGCCGACGGGCGAGAACACGGCGAACCGCGTGCCGTTCATTCTCTGCGGCGCGGGCTCCGAGCTGCGCGAGGGCAGGCTTGCGGACATCGCGCCGACGATCCTTGACGTGCTGGGCCTCGTCCAGCCGGACGAAATGACCGGCAAGACGCTGATCGTGCGATAGGAAAACGCGAAAAGACGGCTGCAAAGCCGTCTTTTTTTGCTGTCCGGACAAATATTCCCTCCCAAAAAACGACTATACTAAACGAGAGGAGGATGGAACAATGGAAGATCGTGAGATCGTCGCGCTGTATTGGGCGCGGGACGAGCGCGCCCTGAGCGAGACCGACGCAAAGTACGGCGCGTTCTGCCGCGCCGTCGCGCTCGATTTGCTCAGCGTCCGCGAGGACGCGGAGGAATGTGTCAACGACGCCTACCACGCGGCCTGGAGGTCGATGCCGGAGGAGCGGCCGGACAAGCTGCGCGCGTGGCTCGGCCGCGTGGTGCGCAACCTGTCCGTCGACCGCTGGCGCAGGAACCGCCGGCAAAAGCGCTACGCGGGCATGGAAACGCTGCTCAGCGAGCTGGACGACTGCGTTCCGTCCGCCGAGAACGTAGAGCGGACGGTGGAGGCGGCGGAGCTGGGCCGCGCCATCGACACATGGCTGCGGACGCTGCGGGCGGACGACGCGACGCTGTTCCTGCGCCGCTATTGGAACGGCACGCCGCTGCAAACGCTCGCCGAGGAGCGCAGCGTCGCGCCGAACAAGCTGGCGCAGCGGATGTACCGCCTGCGTCTGAGCCTGAAGGACGCTTTGGAGAAGGAGGGCTACGCCTTATGAGCGAGAAAAGCGAAAAGATTTTCGACGGCATCACGCAGGTCGGCGACGATCTGGTGGAAAGGGCGCAGGCAAAGCCGAAAAAACGCTTTTACCGCAGATGGATGGGTCCTGTCGCGGCGGCGCTGG
This sequence comes from Oscillospiraceae bacterium, assembly GCA_017458025.1. Taxonomy (GTDB): domain Bacteria; phylum Bacillota; class Clostridia; order Oscillospirales; family Oscillospiraceae; genus Hominicoprocola. The sequence goes on from JAFTGG010000169.1 coordinate 2,001, forward strand.
CGATTGCCGTGCTCACGGGCGTGCTGCTCGGCCCGTTCGGCCGGTCCGGCCCGACGGTGAACGCGTCCTATGTGATCGCGGAGGCCGTGTACCCCGATATGCCGCCCTATCCGACGAACGAGAACAAAGGGAACTTTTCCGAGCAGTACAGCGCGTGGCGGCAGGACGTGCGCTCCCGCATGGGCGTGCGCGGCGCGGACGCGATCGCGGCGTTCAGCGGCGACGCGGCGCGGCAGTACCTGACCGGCGCGGGGGCGGAAAACCGCGTCGTCTCGCCGCTCAACGTCTACATGGCGCTCTCGATGCTCGCGGAGCTGACCGACGGCGAGAGCCGCGCGCAGCTCTTAGCGCTGCTCCGCGCGGAGGACATCGAAACGCTCCGCGCGCGGGCGGCGGAGCTGTGGAACGCCAGCTACCGCGACGACGGCGCGGCGTCGAGCCTCCTCGCAAGCTCCGTCTGGCTGAACGAGGGCGTCGATTTCGTGCCCGAGACGATGCAGACGCTCGCCGACGTCTACTATGCCTCGTCGTACCGCGGCGAGATGGGCAGCGAAGGCTTCAATGAGGCGCTGCAAGCGTGGCTGAACGAGAACACGGGCGGGCTGCTGCAAGAGCAGGCGGCGAACGTGGAGCTGGACGCGGAGACACTCCTGGCGCTGGCGACGACGGTGTATTTCCGCGCCAAGTGGTCCCATGAGTTCCTTGCGAGCAACACTGAGCAGGGAACGTTCCACGCGTCCGGCGGCGACCTGACCTGCGACATGATGCACGGCGGGGCGAACGCCTACTATTGGGGCGAAAACTTCTCCGCCGTGACGCGGGGCTTTGACGCCATGATGGGCGCCATGTACTTCATCCTGCCCGACGAGGGCGTGAGCGTCGACGAGCTGCTTGCCGACGGCGAGGCGCTGCGCTTTCTGCAAAAGCCCGCGAGCTGGGAGAACGCCGCCTATCCGATCATCCGTCTGACGCTGCCGAAGTTCGACGTCGTCTCCGATCTCGACCTCATCGAGGGGCTGAAGGCGCTCGGCGTCACCGACGTGTTCGACGCGCGGGTCTCGGACGTCACCCCGCTGACGCGGGATATGCCGGCGTATGTGTCCAAGGCGGAACACGCCGCCCGCGTGACCGTCGACGAGGAGGGCGTGGTCGCCGCGGCGTATACGGTGCTGGCGGCGAGCGGTGGCGCCATGCCGCCGGAGGATGAGATCGACTTCGTGCTCGACCGCCCGTTCCTCTTTGTCATCACCGGCA
>JAFTGG010000019.1 GCA_017458025.1 Oscillospiraceae bacterium
GCAGGTGCTTGACACGGCTTTAAAAATATGCTAATTTGATTAGCGTTAGCTAACATGCGGGCGAAAACAGGGGCGCGTTCATGCCGAGAGACAAGACGAAGAACCATATCAAGATCATGGCCGCCGCGCGGGAGGAGTTTTTGGAATACGGCTTTGAAAACGCCTACATGCGGCGCATCGGCGAACGCTGCGGCATGACCGCCGCCGGTATCTACCGCCACTGTCGGGACAAGGCCGACCTGTTTGACCAGCTCGTCGCACCCGCCGTGGAAAAGCTGAACGCCTGGCTGGACGCCCATACCGCGAGGTCGGTAAACGCGGTCCGCGGCGACGGCAACCTCTGGCAGGATACCGAGATCGACATGATGCGCGGGCTCGTCTACCCGAACATGGAGGACTACAGGCTGCTTCTCGCGAAAGCGCAAGGCACAAAATACGAGAACTTTCTCCACGATCTGGTGGAGGGGCGCCAGCAGAGCATGCTGAGGTTCCTGTCCGACCTGAAGAAGCAGGGCTATGTCGTGCGGGATATCGACCCGAAGGAGCTGCACCTGCTGCTCACAGCCTACACCGCGGCTATGTTTGAGCCGGTGATTCACAATTACCCGATCGAGGAAGCCTTGAGATGCCTTGAAACGGTGGAAGCCTTTTTTCTGCCGGGCTGGAAGCAGATCATGGGCTTCCATGCCGAAATAGAATAGTCGAAATACCTTCGCCTGTCCCCTGAGCGGGGATAGGCGATGGGTTTTCTCGGGAGTTAGTTAACGCTAACAGATTTTTGTTAGCTAACAAGAATAGGAGGTTATTCACTGATGGGGACAAACAAGAAAGGGCCCTCGCCCATCGCATGGGTGATGGGGCAGACCGGAGAGCACCGGCGGCAGTACGCGTACAGCGTTGTGCTGGCGGTATTGGGCGTAGGCTGTTCGGTCGCGCCGTACTTCCTCGTCGCCGATATCGTGCGGGCGCTGATGGAGAATCGGCGGGAGCCGGCGTTCTATCTGGCGAGATGCGCGGTCATGGCGGCGTTCTGGCTGCTGCGCGTGCTGTTTCACGCGTTCAGCACCGCGACGAGCCATAAGGCGACCTTCGCGGTGCTGAGCGAGCTCCGCAAGCGCTGCACGGAGAAGCTGACGCGCATGCCGCTGGGCGCGGTACTGTCGGAGTCCAGCGGCGCGCTCAAGAACACGCTCATCGAGCGCGTGGACAGCATTGAGACGACGCTTGCCCACATCGTGCCGGAGTTCACGGCGAATCTGCTGGCGCCGCTGGCGATTCTCGCCTATATTTTTACCATCGACTGGCGCATGGGGCTTGCGTCTCTGGTCACCGTGCCGCTGGGCATGTTCTGCTATGTCTTCATGATGATGGGCGGCGCGGGCTTCTACGAGCGCACCGTGACGGCGACAAAAGCGCTCAATGACACGGCGGTGGAGTACATAGGCGGCATTCAGGTCATCAAGGTCTTCGGCAAAACGAAGTCCAGCTACGACCGCTTCGTCCACGACGCCTACGAGGCGGCGCACAGCTTTATTGATTGGATGCGCGCAAGCATTATTCCGTTCACGTTCGCCATGATCATCATGCCCGCCACGATGATCTCCGTGCTGCCCATCGGCGGGTTGCTCGTCAGGAGCGGCAGCCTCTCGCCGGAGGATTTCGTCACCATCATTATCCTCTCCGTCGGCGTCATCGCGCCCATCATCACCTGCATGAGCTACAGCGACGATTTCCGCACCATGAGCACCATCGTCGGCGAGGTCCGGCGTATCCTCGACGCGCCGGAGATGGAGCGTCCCGCAGCCGGCGAACCGCCGGCGGACAACAGTCTGCGGCTCTCTGACGTACATTTCAGCTATAAGGATAAGGAGGTGCTCCACGGCGTCAGCCTCGACGTGCCGGAGGGCAGCTTCGTCGCCCTGGTCGGCCCGTCCGGCAGCGGCAAGAGCACCATTGCGCGGCTCATCGCGTCGCTCTGGGACGTGGACGGCGGCAGCATCACGCTGGGCGGCGCCGATATTCGCAATATCCCGCAGGAGGCGTACGCCGACAGGGTCGCGTTTGTTTCGCAGGACAACTATCTCTTCAACATGACGGTTCGCGAGAACATTCGCCTCGGCAGGCCGGACGCCACGGACGCCGAGGTCGAGGAGGCCGCCAGGCGGAGCGGCTGCCATGAGTTCATTCTCGGGCTGGAAAACGGCTACGACACGTTGGTCGGCTCCTCGGGCGGCCATCTTTCGGGCGGCGAGCGGCAGCGCATTTCCATCGCCCGCGCCATGCTCAAGGCCGCGCCCATCGTCATTCTCGACGAGGCGACAGCCTACACCGATCCGGAAAACGAGGCGGTTATCCAGCGCTCGGTGTCGAAGCTGACCGTGGGAAAAACGCTCATCGTCATCGCGCACCGGCTCTCGACCGTCGTGAACGCGGACAGAATCTACGTCGTCAAGGACGGCATGATAGACGACAGCGGCACGCACGAGGAGTTGCTCTCCCACCGCGGGCTTTATGAAAAGATGTGGAACGCGCACATGGAGGTGAAGGACAATGGTTGAGATCATTCGCAAATTCTTCGCGTTCTGCGGCGAGGAGAACCGCAAAAAGTTCCAAGCGTCCATTCTGCTCGGCGTCGTGCAGGCGATGTTTGAGGCGCTGAAAATCCCCGCCATTGCCTGTATGATTCGCGCGCTGCTGAACGGATCGGTGGAGGTAAAGGACATTGTATCGTCTCTCGGCATCATGCTCCTGAGCGTTCTCGGCGCTGGGCTGTCGAAGGCAAAGGCGGCCATGCTGCAAACCGAGGCCGGCTACGACACCTGCGCGAAAAAACGCGTCGAAATCGCGGAGCACATGCGCTACCTGCCGATGGGCTATTTTAATGAGAACAGCCTCGGGCAGATCACCAGCGTCACCACGAACGTGATGGAGAACCTCGAAAACGTGGCGACCCGCGTCGTCATGCTGGTGTGCGAGGGGCTGCTGACCACGGCGCTGATCATTCTGGCGCTTCCGTTTTTTGACTGGCGGATCGCCGTGGTGCTGCTGGCGGGGTTCGTCCTCTTTTTATTGGCAAACAACGCCCTGCAAAATGCCGCCGAACGTATGTCCGGCCGGAAGATCGACGAGGATGAAAAGCTGGTGGAAAAGGTCCTGGAATATTTGCAGGGCATGGCGGAGGTAAAAGCCTATCACCTCACTGGGGACAAGAGCCGGGAGCTGAACGAAGCCATTGCCGCCAACAGCAAGATCAACACGGATATGGAGTTCGCGCTGATCCCCTACATGGCGCTCCAGAGCTTCATCGCCAAGCTCACCGGCGTGGCTATGATTTGCTTTTCCTGCCTGCTCTATATTCAGGGCGGCATGGACGCGCTGACCGCCATCGTCATGGTCATTACCGCGTTTATCGTCTACGCCAGCCTGGAAACGGCGGGCAACTACTCCGCGCTGCTGCGCGTGGTGGAAATGAGCGTCGACCGCGCGCAGGCGATCCTGAATACGCCGCAGATGGATATTTCTGGCGAAGCAATCACGCCCTCGACGCGGGACATCGCCGCCGCGGACATTGCGTTCTCCTATGACAGGCGGAAGATCCTCGACGGCGTCACGCTGCGTATCCCCGAAAAGACCGCCACCGCCATCGTCGGCCCCTCCGGCGGCGGCAAGACCACGCTGGTAAATCTGCTGGCGCGGTTCTGGGACGTGGACGCGGGAAGCGTGACGCTGGACGGGCGAAACGTGCGCGACTACGACATGGACTCGCTGATGGAAAACTTCAGCTTCGTGTTTCAGAACGTCTACCTGTTCCACGACACCATCGCCAACAACATTCGCTTTGGCCGGCCCGACGCGCCGATGGAGGACGTGATCGCGGCGGCAAAGAAAGCCTGTTGCCACGGCTTCATCTCCGCGCTGCCGGAAGGCTACGACACCGTGATCGGCGAGGGCGGCGCGTCGCTTTCCGGCGGCGAGCGGCAGCGCATTTCCATCGCCCGCGCGATGATGAAGGACGCGCCGGTGATCTTCCTTGACGAGGCGACGGCCAACGTCGATCCGGAGAATGAAAACGAGCTGATGCAGGCCATCGAGGCGCTGACACGGGAAAAAACGGTCGTCATGATCGCCCACCGGCTCAAGACTGTGGAGCGCGCGGACCAGATCCTTGTCGTCGATCAGGGCAGAATCGTCCAGCGCGGCACGCACGAAACGCTCATGGCGGAGGACGGCATCTACCGCCGCTTCGTCGGCGAGCGCGTCGAAGCCGCCGGTTGGACAGTGAAGACAATACCGCACAATTCATGACACGCATCTTGCTTGCATAAAGGGAAACCCGCTGGGACGCAAATCCCAGCGGGTTTTGTTCAAGCCGATAATTGTCTCCCTTACAGGCAGTCAGGGATCTCCGGGTTATGAGGCGACCCAGATTTGTATTTCTTGTACTTTTTGGAGCTTTTCGCGCTTTTCTGTCCAAAAAAGTTTCTGTTTTACGCTCATGTGTCCGCTGTTTCCGTGTGTTCCACGCGCGTCTGTGGTACGAATGTGGTCAAAAACTGCCTTAACGACTTCTGCGAAATAAGCGGTTTATCTCTGCCGCAAAGGGATTGCCCCACCTGCCCCATCCTATGGTGAGGAATATATCAACAAAACAAACGACAACAAAGAAAGCGCTATCTCGCAGTCTCATACCGCTGTTTGGGGCTGCGCGGTTTGTCCGGCAGGGAAAGCCGGATCGCCCCCGCTTGGATCAGCGGATCGAGATAGTGACGCAGGGCGTACTGTGCGGACGGGATAGCAAGATACTCGATGATCTCCGCTCGACTGCGAGGTGTCTTGCAGAACTCCAACAGACCCTTTTCGTCTGGTACCGATGGAACTGCAATATTTCCTTCCTCTGCTGTTCTGCCGTTGTACAGGCAGACGGCAAACTCCCCTCTGGAATCGGAAAAGACAGGCTCCGGAAGGGACAGCTCCGCCATCGCGCGGCGAATACGCGGAATCCCCGAGTAACGGTTCTCGGTCTGCCCAAGCGCCTCCATCGCCGTAACCAACACGGGATTGCGCGTGTCCGGCTGCGCGTTGCCGAGCTCATCGACCGTTAAGCGGCCATACAGTCCACCGGGATTCCGTACCTCGAGGCGGTCGGAGTAAAGGATCAGCTGAATCGGCATTCCCTCCGTGTGAAAGCTGTAATCACGGTGAACCAGCGCGTTTAAGACAGCCTCGCGCACGGCGTCCATCGGATACTGCGGCACGTCGATCCGCGCCCCAGTTTGCGGGTCGAGCTTTGTCGCCACTTTCATGTTGTTTCTCACAAAGGCAAGCGCACCCTCAAGCATATCCGGCAGCGTTCCCTCAATGCGTTTGCTGTCGGTAAAGCGGTTTCCTTCCGCATCCAACGCGCCCATCTCTGTTGTCGGCACAGCCGTGGCAATGATGCTCAACTGCGGAAAATACGCCTGCGGATAGACGCCGAACAGCAGCAGCGCCGCCAGCGTAAGCTGCCCGTTTCGCGTAATGCTCGTCAATTCATAAAGCTGATCAATCGGCAGTGCCGAAAGGTTGGCGCGATCCAGTTTTCGGCGCAGAATATACTGCTCCAGCTTCCCCTGATCCAACGCGGCGATTGTCAGCCCCTCCACGGGGCGGATGTCGTCGCGATATTTTTTGCGAAACGTCTCATAGCTGTAGACCTCGTACTCGGTCATTCGCTTGTCCGCGTCACCCACACGAATATAGGAACCCTGCAAGCGGCCTTTCGCAGTTTTGAAGCAGGGGCGCTCCGTGATGTCCACGGGCGGGATCTCCGCCGAGACGAACACGAGGCCGTCCTCCTCTGTCACGGTGAACACGGGACGCACGACTGGCGTCATCTGCTCGCAATACTCCATGACTTTCTTCTGGAGGTCTTGCGCATCATAGACACCTACTCTGGCGAAGCCCTGCGCTTCATCCAGTCCGAACAACAGCGTACCGCCGCTGTCTTGGTTGGCGAAGGCGGAGATGGTGTCATACAGTTTCTCCGGGCAGCCGTTATGCGCCGACTTCACTTCCACAACTTGTTCTTCACTTTTTCGGGTTTCTACTTGAGAAATCAACTTTTTGAGTTCAGTTTCTACCACAGAAATCAACTCCTCACGGGTAGTATAACTCATAAAGCAAAGAATGTAAACAAGAAAGTTAAGCGGAAACACGCAAAGTTTTCATCGCTGTAATTAAAAACAAGCCTCCCACTCGTCCTGTTTGAACCCCACCAGCACAAAGCCGCCGCCCACAAGGATCGGGCGCTTGACAAGCATACCATCCGAGGCAAGCAGCTTGAATTGCTCCTCCTCGCTCATAGTCGGGAGTTTGTCCTTTAGATGCAGCTCCTTATATTGCAGCCCGCTGGTATTGAAGAATCTCCGCAGCGGCAGGCCGCTCTGCTTCTGCCAGGCTTTCAGCTCGTCAAAGGTCGGGTTTTCGTCCTTGATATGGCGCTCGTCATAGGCGACGCCGTTGGCATCCAGCCACTTCCGCGCCTTCTGGCAAGCCGTGCATTTGGGATAGCAGATAAATTGCATCGTTATTCCTCCTTGTTTGCCCCGCCGTTCAGTGCCGCGCGAAGCTCGCTGAATCTCTCCAACGCGCCTTGCAAATTCTCGATAATCTCATCCGCGAGTACATCGGGGCTCGGCAGGTTGTCCAGATCGGCAAGCGACTTGTCCTTGATCCAGAAGATATCCAGACTCGTCTTGTCCC
>JAFTGG010000170.1 GCA_017458025.1 Oscillospiraceae bacterium
AAGAGCAGCAAACACTGAATTTTCTTACAGCCGGAGAGCTTCCGCAAGGACGCTCCCCGGCTGTTGCTTTCTAAAGGAGTGGACTATGAAACCTATCGAATTGGAAATCTGGAAGCCCAAAGAGGACGATCCGCGCTATGCCGAACATGTCGGCCAGCGTACCGCCGAGGAGGTGTTCAAGGAGCTGGAGCAGCGGCTGGACAGTATGGGAATGCTGCCAGACGAATACTTTACGCTCGACAGCGACTGGCAAAATGGAAAGCTCATCCCGGAGGGCGCCAATGTGTTCGTAACCACCGACTACGGCGAGAGCGAGGGCGTCTACCTCGACGGCTATCTCAAGTGGTACGAGGACGGCAAGCCCGTCACCAAGGCCCTCTTCACGGGCAAGACTCTCGGCGAGACCGGAGCGGACTTGGACAGGATGTTCCTCATCAGCTCCGCAATCACGAAAGCCTTTCACGGCGACCACGGGCAGTACGCGAGATATATGAAACTCGGCCCGCAGGAGAAAGGCACCGACTTGATCGTGAACCTGACGCCCGCCGAGCAGCGCCTATTCATTGACGCATTGGTCGAGCGCAGGGAGCGGATGCTGGAGCAGACAAACGGCGTCGAGCAGCTCCTCCGCCGTATGACGGGTAGCATCACCGCCTACATGGAAACGGTCGGTGAACGCCCACTCCACATCAGCGACTACGACAAAGCGTCGCTGGCGATCCGCGACGGCGAGCTAGCGGCATTCAAGGATCTGCCCCCCCGCGTGAGCGACCGCGTTGGCGATCTGCTCATCGAGGCCGCAGGGCGCTGCGGCGATGTCGGCAGAAAGATGACGCTCGAGCTCGTCGCGTTTGCGGACGGGTTTACAGACGCGGCGTACACCTCGGCCAGTCTGAAGGCTGTGGAGATCGGCGACACGGAGCGCGTCAAATTCCTCATGGGGCAGGCGCAACACATCGTCAGCGATCTCGCGCCCTCATACTACGGCCAAATCATCGACTACGCCTGCACGCACAACAAGAGCGGCATGGGGCGCGCGCTCGTCGACTATGCGCCGGACGAGTGGATTGCCGCCGCGCCGTCCGATCTGCTCTATCACGCCACCATGCATCCCAGCCAGACCTACTATCTCGCGAACGCATTGGTGAAAAAGGGCGCGCCGTGCGGGGATCAGGCGTGGCAGATCATGAACCATCTGACGGCGGGCAGCGAGGCGTGGATGGCGGAGATCCTTCTGCGCGACGGACTGAAGATCGAGAGCGACAACTACGGCGCGCTCAACGTCTGCGTTCGGAATGGCGCGCTCGACGCCGCAAAGATGCTTCTGGATCGCGGCATGGACTTCGACCGCTATCTCGAATGGACATCCATGCATGAGGCCGACGCCGGAAGCGAGGAAACCCTTGACGCGCTCAAACAGCATTGGCAGAATATCCACCCGCAGGAGCAGGCCGCCGCGCCCGAAGAAGCCCCGGCACAGGGGCAGACGTTCGGAGGACTCTCGCAATGAGCGCGACGGCGGCAGTGGCGGCGAAAGCCGCCGCGATGCTCCTCACCGATGAGAAAGCCCGCAAGCGCGTCGGCTGGATCGTCGCCGCCATCCTCTCGCCGCTCATCCTCATCGCCGCCGTCCTCTGCTCCATCGGCAGCGGCAGCGCCGACCATAACAACACGGCGGTCAAGGCGAGCTTCTACGGCGCCGCGTTCACTGAGCAGGTACCGACAGAGTATCAGACGCACGTTACCGAAATGCGCTCCGCTTTTTCTCTTCTGTCCTCGGCGGTCTCGACCGTCAATGAGCAGGCCGAAGGCGGCGCCGTCGACCTCGCGCGCGTCGAGTCCGTTTTTTATGCCCTCTGCTTTGGCGAGGACGCTCCCTCCCGCAGAGCCGCAGACCGTTTCGTGGATTGCTTCTACACCACCGAGACACGCACACGCATGGTGGAGGTGACGGATGAGGAATCCGGCGAGACGAGTACAGAGGAAGAAGAATACTCCGTGACTGTGCCGCTCCCGCTCGAAACGGCATACGCGAATGTCGCCGCTCTGCTGGGGCGGGAGATCACCGACGACGACCGCGACAACATCAATCACATCTACGCCATGATCGCCGGCTCCGCGGAGAGCGGCGGCAGCGACGGAACATACCTGCGCGGCACCGAGCCGAGCATCGACCTCGATGCATCCGTCCTCGCCGATCCGTCCACGAAGAACGCCGCCGACCTCGCTGCCTACGCCGAGTACGCATGGCGCTCCGGCTGGGGGTATGTGTGGGGCAGCTTCGGCTTCCTGCTGACGGAAGCGCAGCTCCGGCAGCTCAAGGGCCAGTACCCGGAGATGGTCGGAGGCTATGAGAGCATCATCCGCGCGAAATGGCTCGGCGGCAGGACAACCGACTGCGTCGGCCTCATCAAGAGCTACGGCTGGTTCAATCCCGACGAGCTGAAAATCCGCTACGGCACAAACGGAATGCCGGATGTGACAGCCAATCAGATGTACTACGCCGCC
>JAFTGG010000171.1 GCA_017458025.1 Oscillospiraceae bacterium
GACAGCTGATCCACGCCCTGCATGCCATTCTTGCCGGCCATTTCATACACGTCCGGCGTCCCCATGTGGGTATTCTCGTAGACGTCCATCTCATTCAAGGCGCTGTTGACCTTCGTTTTGTATTCCGCTGTTTCTGCCGCGATCCGCGCCTGCTCCTCCGGCGTGGCGTTTTCCACTGACCTGACCGGATTGTTCGTAAGCTCCGTGATCCGGGTACTGATCTCATTTAGGCCCTGCTGGTACTCCTTGCTCTCCTGTCTCGCCTTGTTGTAGCCGTTGATGCTCTCGTTGACCGCCTCGTACCGCAGGCGCGACCTGACGCAGTCCGCGCGCTCCTGCGCGCCGAGCCCCTCCGCGTAGTTGGACTTGGCGTCAAGCCTGAGAAGCTTTTCGGCGCGTTCGTTCTCGCGGTCGATGTCCGCGAGTGTCTTTGTGCCCTTCGCGCTGTCGAGCTCCGATCGCGTCAGTCCCGCCTTCTCCGCGGCTTTCAGCAGGACGGGGTCGTTTTCCAGCAACTCCACCGTTCTGCCGATCGCCACGTCGGGCGCCGTATAAGCGTCTCTGTCGAGGGTCTTGTGCTGCGTCTGATGCTGGTTGAACTTGATCCCGTAGGCGATCAGCGCGCCCAGCTTTTCGGGATTTCCTTTCTGATACTCGTCGAGCGCCTCCTTCGCGTATTTCCGCCCGGGCTGCACGGCGATCGCAAAATATCTGCCCGCGTCGTACCGCGGCTTGGGACCGTTCTCTTTGTCGGCGACCGCCATCAAATCGCTGGTAAACATGGTCTGGCAGTGGATCGCCTGCTGCTCGAAGGTCCGCCCCTCTTTCTCATTGTACTGCACGTGCCCGCCGTACTCCGGCTTCAGCGCCGCGCAGATGGCAAGCGAGGCAAACTGCTCGTCCGTGACCTGTTTTCCGCCCACCATGACGCCGTCGATTTGAATCGGCGTGAGCTGGTCGAACTGCTCCTGCGTGTAGGGAGCCCCCTCATTGCCCGTGAACGCCTCCACCTGCTTGGGCTGCGGGCTGTAGTAATTGCTCATCGCCGCGATCTTCCGATCGAGGGTCGAGGTGAAGTCCTTGCTGCGGATCTCCGCGAACGCCTTCTCCTCCTCGGCGCGCTCCTTCTCCCGCTCCGCGGCGAGATCCGCCTCCGTGCGCGTCTCGCTCAGCTTGTCGAAGTTCTCCTTTGTCGCCGTCTCCCTTTGGTGCTTGGCAAGGTCCTGCTGATACTTGTCCACGCTTGCCTCATAGGCCGCGCGCTCCTGCTTATACGCCCGGCCGCGGGTGATCCAGTTGGCAAACCGCGCCCAACCGCTCAGCGGCGTCGGCCTCTGCGGCGCCGGCGCGGCGGGGATGGTTTTGAGCGGCTCGCTGAACGCCATCTTGTTCTCTCCATTGACCGACAGCTGCACCGGGTCCTTCCCGCCCGCGGGGAACGCGAACACCCTGCCCTGAGCGATCTTGTTGAGAAACGCGTCGGACTTGACGTCCGCCCCGTTCTCCAGCGCGTTTTTGAACGTGCCATCCTCCGCCATCTCAAAGAAGCGGGGCTGTCCGGTCTTGGTTTTCTCAAAGCCCGGCTCGTTGATATAAATGCCAAGATCGGCGAAATTCTCCTGCATAGACTGCCGGAGCCAATCGGCGTCGCGCTTTCTCAGCTCCTTCGTCCCGTCCGAAGGCTCCTTGTATTTTCCTGTGAGTTTCCGCTTATCGAGTGACATAGCGGCTCATCCTCCTTGTTTTCCGCGTTTTATGCTTCGTCAGCCTGTTCCTGCGGCTTCGTTCCGCTTTTGTCCTTCTTCTTGGCTTTCTTTTCCGCCCTCTTCTCCGCTTTTTGACGCTCCTTTTCTTCCTTTTGCTCTTTTCGCGCCTTTTTCTCTTCCGCGGACGCCTTGATCTCGTTCGCCGTTATCGTGTCCGGCAGCCCTTTCTCGAACGCCTTGATCGCGCGGCGAAGCGAGATCCAACCTGTCAGCCCGCGCCCCGTCCACGCCGTCAGCGTGGGCGTTCCGTCTTCCCAGGTAAACACCAATACAGCGGGACGTGTCAAAATGTAACGAATGAGGCAGGCGGTCGCCTCCGGCTGCTCGTTCAGAATGAGCCCGCGTCCGATGTTCTGCATAGCCTTGGTCACCGTGGCGTTGACGCGCGACCGACCATCCTTCGTCGCGTAGCGGCGGATGCGGCGGCTCACGCCGAGAAAACGCACCGCGGTCGCGCCGTCGCCGATGCCGATCGGCGTTTTCATCAACGTGCCCGCCGGGATCACCATCAATCTGCCGTCGTCGGCGAGTACCGCTCTTCCCAGCAGCACGCGCTTGATCTCCGCTCTTTTGGGGTCTTTCACGCCTGCGCCTCGCTTTCCGCCTCGCCGGTTTCCTTCTCCGCGTCTTCTTCCGTCGTGTACGGCTCCGTCCTGCTGTCGACCAGAAGCATTTCGCCGCCCGAGACCTCGACGTCGAACACAAAGGAGAGGTTCTCCGTCACATTGTACACGCGCACCTCGGCGCTGCCGGCGGCTCTGGTTCCAAGATGGATCGTGACGCCCTCATCCGAAACGTTTATTTCGGAAACGTATGCCGCCATCGTGTTGGTGCTCTCGGAGCCCCATGCCGTGCCATCATCCGTATAACCCTCGCTCTCCTCGACAAAGATCGTCAGGCCATCGTCGCCGCCGCGCACGGTGAAGGGATGGCCCGTCTCCTCGCCGCCGCGCACAACGCCCTGAAAAGCGCGTTCGCGGTGGGAAGTGACCGTCGCTTTGAGCTTGCCGTCCTCTCCCGCGACCGTCACGGTAAAGCTCAGCTCCGCGAGCTGTTCCTCATCGCTTATAAGGGAGAAGGTCACCAGCTCGCGGCCCTGCTCGGCGGGAGAGATCGTCGCCGCTGTTTTCCCGCCCTTCGTTTTGCCGATGTCGATCTCCACCGCGGCGCCCTCCGTGCTCCCGACGCTCCACGCGCCGTTCGCCGCACCGCCGGTCTCCATAGTCAGCGCGATCGTGCCGTTGTCCTTCTCCGTCCATGTATACGGATACGGCACGTCGCCGCCGGTAAACCGCGCTCCGCCGCGGCCACGCATGATAAGCGTGACCGCGACGGTGGCGACGATGATGCCTGCCAGCACCGCGAGGGTGATGAGCAGGGGCTTTTTGCTGTTACGTTCTTCCATAGGTTACTCTCCCGAGCCTGTTTCAGAGGTTCTGATGCCGGCCTGCTGCACCGCGTTTCGCAGCGTCTCCATCTCGATGGTCCGCGAAAGCTCTTCGAGCTGCTGCGCCACCGGGTCGCTCTCGTTCTCGACCGTCACGTTGATCGTGAGCACCGAGGACGCGTTCTCGGCGGACGCGACCCGGATCTGATACTGCACCGACTTGTCGGTGTAGTTGCGCGGCGGCGCAAAACTGACGTCGCCCGCGCTGACCTCAAACGAGCCGGTCTGCGGCTTGGTTGCATTCCAGATGGCAGCCTCCCTGCTGTCTCTCGCCGCGGCGGCCTTCGCCGCGATGCTCTCCGCGGTATAGCCGCGCGTGTCGTCGAGGCTTGCCCGGCCGAAGGCGCCCGTCGTCGTATCCACCTTCACCAGCGTCGCCGTGAAGCCCTCGTAGGAGCCGATGATCCGCGGGACGATCCGGATGCTGTCGCCGGACGGGATCAACAGGTCGAGGCTTCCGCCCGCAACGGTCTGCACCTCTTCCTCACCGCTGACATAGACGTCGGCAGCCACCAGAATATCCGCCATGTTAAGCCGCAGCGGCGTGCCCTCGACGATCTGCGTCTTGGCGTCGCAGTGCTTCGTGAACGCGCCGTCGCCGAGCGTCGCCGTCAGCGATTCCAGCGTCCACATGGCGCTCTGCGCCGCGTCGGTCACAATCTCGCTGTAAGGCTCCAGTTCGACCCAGCGCAGGTCGTCAACGTCGGGCAC
>JAFTGG010000020.1 GCA_017458025.1 Oscillospiraceae bacterium
CGCCGGACGGCTGGATGCGCTGCGAAACGCCAGGGCCGCCGGCTTTCGCGCCGCGGCGGTCCGCGGCGCGGCGGACGCGGACGAGTGGTCGGCAATGCGCGCCGAGGCGGACGAGACCGTGGAGGAATATGAGGATTTTTTGGCGTGATTTCTATTTCGCTGTAGCTTTTTTGTAAAAATGTGGTAGAATATCCACGATATAGTAAGCGGCATTGAAAACGGCGCTTACGATCAAGCCATATTTCTCGGCTCCCGCGAAGCGGCGGGAGAAATGACGATCATACAAAGGAAGATTCGATATGGAATTTACCGCCAACGACAAGAAAAACGTCGCCATCGAGACGAGCACCGGCAGCTATGACCGCTGCGCGATCCGGACCCACTTCATCGAGATCGGCGAGGACTACAACGAGCTGGTCGAGCGCTACGTCAAGCCCTTGTGGCAGGAGGGGGACCTGCTCGCCGTCAGCGAGAAGATCGTCTCGCTGTGCCAGAAGAACGTCGTGTACCGCAAGGACATGAAGATCTCCTGGCTCGCGAAGTTCCTGAGCCGCTTCGCCACCCAGCACAACAGCGCGGGCATCGGCGTGGGCGACGTATATAAGATGCAGTTCGCCATTGACCGCTGCGGCGCGCTGAAGGTGTTCTGGGCGGCGGTCTGCGCGGGCTTTGGCAAGCTCGTCGGCAAGAAGGGCGTCTTCTACGACATGGTCGGCGACGAGGTGCGCGGGCTCGACGGCTTCTATCCCGACGTTTTCCCCGTCTACGGCGAATTTGGCATTCCCCTGCCGAAGAACCCGAACGGCGTCTGCAACGAGATTCGCGAGAAGACCGGCGTCGCGACGATGATCATCGACGCGAACGATTTCACGCGCGATATCCTCGGCAAGAGCGGCGACGTCACGCTCACCGACGAGCAGCTATGCGAAATTATCAGGGACAATCCCGCGGGACAGGACGATCAATGCACGCCGTTTATACTGATCCGCAAACGCGAAGAACCAACCGCAGAATAAAAAATGCCGCCCGCGGGCGGCATTTTTTGTAACCTTTTTTTGTTTTTTCCGTCTAAAGGGGTGAAAAGCTTTTCAAGGCGGTGAACGCATGACCGACGAGCAGATCGTTAATCTGTATTGGCAAAAGGACGAGGCCGCGCTGCGCGAGAGCGAGCGCGCTTACGGCGCGTATTGCCGCGCGCTGGCAAAGCGCATCGTCTCCGCCGAGGACGCAAGCGAGTGCGTCAACGACGCGTACTTCCGCGCTTGGGGCGCCATTCCGCCGGAGCGGCCGGCGCATCGGCGCGCGGTCCTCGCCAAGCTGACGCGCAACGCCGCGCTCGACCGCTATCGGGCGTATGCCGCCGAAAAGCGCGGGGGCAGTGAGGCGCACGCGGTGCTGGACGAGCTCGCGGAGGTGCTCGGCGGGCGCGAGGACGCCGAAGGCGCGGTCGCGGCGAAGGAGCTGGGCGAGGCGGTCAGCCGCTTCGTGCGCGGCCTGCCGCGGCGCGAGGGCGACGTGTTCGTCCGCCGCTGCTTCTTCGCCGACACGACGGCGGAGATCGCCAAACGGTACGGCATGACGGAGAACAACGTCAAGGTCACGCTTTCGCGGACGCGAAAAAAGCTGCGGATTTACCTGGAAAGCGAGGGGTACTTATGAATAAACAGTTGCTTTTTGACAGCTTTTCCCATTTGGACGAAAGCCTGCTGGAGCGGAGCGAAGCGCCAAAGCAGCGCGTCGCGTGGCAGAAATGGGCGGGCATAGCGGCATGTGTCGCGCTGATTGCAGCGCTGGTCATACCGAAGGCGGTACAGGCGGACCCGAAATTGGGTATCCACATTTCGCGGC
Source organism: Oscillospiraceae bacterium (assembly GCA_017458025.1). Lineage (GTDB taxonomy): Bacteria > Bacillota > Clostridia > Oscillospirales > Oscillospiraceae > Hominicoprocola. The sequence goes on from JAFTGG010000020.1 coordinate 1,849, forward strand.
CCCGCTACCTGGGCGAATCGTTTGAGTCGATGGTCCGGCGCTTCAACCCGACCGACAGCGTCGAGGCGGAGGACGCGGAGAAGTGGGACGCGATTATCGAGAGCTATGAGCCGTCAGTGATCGAGGCGGCTGTGCCGAACGGCACGGAAGGCGATGCCCCCGTCGTCGGCGGCGCGGCGGCTATGCTGCCGGACGGCGGCTCGGCGGAAATCTCCCTGACGCCGATGATATCCTCCTACAAGACGGACGGCGAAGCCTGCTATGTCGCGCCGAAAAACGGCGAGGTCAATCTCTCGGTTCCGCTGCGCGAAGCGATGGACGAATACGGCGACGGCGCCCGCTACCGCGTGGTAGTCGACCTGTTCCGCGACGAACAGCCGCTTCCGGCGGAGGGCTTTGAGGCTCATGACGAGATCGACCGCCTCGCCGCGCTGGGCTATAGTTCGGGATTGGAGAGCTATTACGACCACGGCGTTTTGGAGAACGCGTATTTCACGCTCCACGCGACCCGCGGCCAGCTTAAAAGCTTCGCGGCGAGCGGCGAATACGGTTACATGCTGTTTCTCTACGCCGAGCGCGTGCCGGATTATGGCCCCGATACGCCCGTGACCTTCTCCTCCGGCGGCATCGCCGTGGACGAGGAGCCCACGGACACGATCGCGGTCACGCCGCCGTTTTCCGGCGAGCACCTGACGCAGGAGCAGGCGTACGCCGACACGGATCTCGGCGCGTACCTCTGCGAGCCGCCCGCGGGCTTTGGCGAGCGGGAGTTCCTCCGCATGGACGGTATCCTGACGGCAAACTTCCTGCGGGGCTACGACTACGTATCGTGGCACGTCTCCCGCAACACAAGCGACGCGGCGGTCGCCGCCGCCGACTTGACGGCGGAGCTGATCGCGGAGCGCATGTATCGCGCGGACGATGCGGGCGACACCGACGGCCTCCGCATCATGAACTTCTGCGTAGATTACGGCGGCATTTTCATCCGCGTGACCGCAAAAGGGGTGACCCCCGAATGGCTGTACAGCCAGCTTGCCGCCCTATCATAACGCGCCCGTATCCCCGAACGATGCACGCACCCGCGAAAGCAGCAAAGGCGGGGCCGTGAGGCAGTCGAGGCACAGGCAGTTCGACAAGCGGACGGCTGCACCAAGCGACAAGGATACAAAAGAAAGGCGACCCGCGCATTCTGGTGCGCGGGTCGCCTTTGCGTTTTTCCTTTCTTTGGAAGTCTGAAACCGTTTCTTTCCTTTTTAAGAAAAAGGAAAGAAATGGTGTCAGGACGGATTTGCGGGAGCCGCTGCAGCCGCAGCCTCGGCGGCCTTCTTCTCCTCCGCAGCCTTCTTCGCCGCGGCGGCGCGCTCGGCGGCGGCCTTCTGCGCGGCCTTGAACTTCTCCTTCTCCTCCGGAGTCGGGATCGGCTCGATGGCGTTCTTCGGGCACGCCTTGGCGCACATCTTGCAGTTCACGCACTTCGCGTAGTCGATGACCGCGACGTTGTTCACGACGTGGATCGCGTCCTTCTTGCAGGTGCGCTCGCACATGCCGCAGGCAATGCAGGAGTTGGCGCAGACCTTGGTCACGGCGGGACCGCGATCCTTATTGTTGCAGTTGACGAACACCTGCTGCTTGTACGGCACCTCGACGATGATGTGGCGCGGACAGGCCTCGCGGCAGGCGCCGCAGTTCGTGCACTTCTCCTTGTCCACCTCGGCGACGCCCTTGTCGTTGATGTGGATCGCGTCGAACTGACATGCCTTGACACATTCGCCGAAGCCGAGGCAGCCAAACTGACATGCCGTCGGGCCGCCGGCGACCTTCGTCGCGGCGAGGCAACTGGGCGTGCCGACATAGTCGAAGTTCTTGACGCAGTTTTCGCCGCCGTTGCAGATGACGTGGGCGACCTTTTTCTCGCCCGCGGCGGCCTCGACGCCAATGATGGCGGCGATCTTCGCCGCGCCCTCGGCGCCCGCGGGCGCGCAGGCGGTGACGGGCGCCTTACCGGCAAGGATCGCCTCGGCGCAGCCGGCGCAGCCGGGATAGCCGCAGCCGCCGCAGTTCGCGCCGGCGAGGGCGCCCTGGATCTCGGGGAGCCTCGGGTCGACCTCGACCTCGAAGATCTTCGCGGCGAACGCGAGGATCAGGCCGAAGATGATGGCGATGACGCCGAGAATGATGACAGCATATACGATAGTCATGTTCTTCCCTCCTTACATCGGCCACACTTCGAGGCCGGAGAAGCCCATAAACGCGAGGGCGAGCAGGCCGGAAGTGATCAGCGCGATCGGGAACCCCTCGAAGGACTTGGGATAGTCGCTGAACTCCGTGCGCTCGCGCACCGTGGAGAACAGGTAGATCGCCAGCAGGAAGCCGAGGCCGCCGGTGATGCCGTAGACCACGGACTCGATAAAGTTGTACTCGTTCTGGACGTTCAGCAGCGCCACGCCGAGCACCGCGCAGTTCGTGGTGATCAGCGGCAGATAGACGCCGAGCGCCGTGTACAGCGACGGCATCGACTTTTTAAGGAACATCTCGATGAACTGCACCAGCGACGCGATGACCAGAATGAACGCGACGGTCTGCATGAACTCCAGGCCGAGCTTCACGAGAATGATGTTCACCGCGTAGGTGATGGCGGAGGCGATGCCCATGACGAACGTGACCGCGATGCCCATACCGATGGCGGTATCGGACTTCTTGGAAACGCCGAGGAACGGGCAGATGCCGAGGAACTGCGCGAAGATAAAGTTATTCGTCAAAATCGCGCCGAGGGAGATGGCGAGCAGTCTTGTCACTTCCATTACTCAGCAGCCTCCTTTCCCTCTTTCGCTTCGGCCTTGGCCTTGCTCTTGTTCAGCGCCCACTGCATCGCCGCGATCAGCGCGCCGAGGCAGAGGAAGCCGCCGACCGGCAGCGTCAGGATACCGGCGGGGGTGTAGCCCTTGGGCATGATCTGGATGTCGAAGAACGTGCCCATGCCGAAGATCTCGCGAAACGCGCAGAGGATAATCAGCACCGCCGTGTAGCCGAGGCCCTGGCAGACGCCGTCCGCGAACGACGCGGCGACGGTGTTCTTGCTGGCGAACGCCTCGGCGCGGCCGAGGATGATGCAGTTGACGACAATCAGCGGAATAAACACGCCGAGGGACTTCGCGATGTCGGGGAAGAACGCCTGCAGGCTCAGGTCGACCATCGTGACGAAGCCCGCGATGACGACGATGAAGCACGCGATGCGCACCTCGTCGGGAATGATCTTGCGCAGCAGCGCGATGAAGATGTTGGCGAGCGTCAGGATAATGAGCACCGAGACGCCCATGCCGATGCCGTTGGACATTTTGGTCGTGATCGCCATCGTCGAGCACATGCCGAGCAGCTGCACCGTGACGGGGTTGTTGGTGATCAGACCTTCCTTTAACTGTTTGCCGAAATTCATAACGTCTGTTCCCCCTTTCTCACGCGGGCCAGTCCAAGGTATCCGCGACCGCCAGAGCGCCGTTGACGCCCTTGGTCACGCCCTTGGAGGAGACCGTCGCGCCGGAGATGGCGTCGACCGTCTTGCCGACGGTCAGCGTGCCCGCGCCGCTCTTGCCGATGAATTGGTCGAGCACGCCGACGCCGCTGGGCAGCGCGTTGTTGTCCATGACCTTTGAGCCGATGCCCGCGGTCTCCGTGTTGCGGACGATGGAAACACCGCGGACCGCCTTGTCGGCGTCCACGCCGGCGATCATCTCGATGCTGCCCTGCGAGCCGG
>JAFTGG010000172.1 GCA_017458025.1 Oscillospiraceae bacterium
ACACATCCCACGGATTCTGGGTGCGATCCTTGACGCCGAGGGAGATCTTGCGCTTCTCCGCGTCGAAGGAGATGACGTACACATCCAGATGATCGCCGACCTTGACGATCTCGGAGGGATGCTTGATGCGGCTCCAGGACAGCTCGCTGATGTGGACCATGCCGTCCACGCCGCCGATGTCGACGAACACGCCGTAGCTGGTCATGGACTTGACGACGCCGTCATAATGCTTGCCGACCTCGATGTTGTCCCAAACTTCCTTCTGCGCGGCGGCGCGCGCCTCGCTCAGAACGCTGCGGATCGAGCCGACCACGCGGCGGCGGGCACGGTTGACCTCGGTGACGCGCAGCTTGACCGGCTGCTTGACCATCGTGCTGAGGTCCGCGTCGCGGGGCTGACCGCTCTGGGACGCGGGAACGAACACGCGAACGCCCTTGACGGACACGACGACGCCGCCCTTGTTGACCTCTGAGACGGTGCCTTCGAGCACGGTCTTCTCGTCGACCGCCTTCTCGATATCCTCCCAAACCTTGACCGCGTCGAGGCGCTTCTTCGAGAGCGTCGCATAGCCTTCCACGTCGTTGACGCGGACGATGTAGGTCTCGATCTCGTCGCCGACATGGACGATGTCCTCGACCTTGGCGTCGGGATCGGCGCTCAGTTCAGAGATGGGAATATAGCCGGCCTGCTTGCAGCCCAGATCGACCTGGATCTCGGTGGAACCGATCGCCGTGACGACGCCGGTGACCTTGTCGCCTGTATTGAGAGTCTTAAAAGACTTTTCGAGCATTTCCTCGAAGGACTCGCCCTCGGCCGCTTTGGTTTCGTTCTTGATTTCTTCCGTCATGGTTGCATATACCTCCTTAATGATGCTAGCAGGCGTTGATGCGCCGGCGGTAAGTCCCGCAGTGATGCAACCAAAAAAGACGTCCGGCGAGAGCTCGTCCGCCGTCTCGATCTGGACGACGCGCCGACAAGCCTCTTTGCAAATCTCTGTCAAATGTCTCGTGTTAGCGCTTTTGCGGTCTCCGACTACCACCATCACGTCAACTTTGGCGGCGATTTCCGCCGCTTCCGACTGGCGCTTCTGCGTAGCTCCGCATATTGTATCACAAACTTTTAGATTTGTACACTCTTTTTTTAGAAATTTTAAACAACTTTCCCAAAGCGCGCGGATACAAGTTGTCTGCGCCACGGCGAGCACAGGCCGCCCGCGATCAAAGGCGCCGCTTTGGAGCCATTCCCGCACCGCCTCCGGCGAATCGCAGACCGCCGCGCCGCGGCAGCGGCTCGCGATGGCGATGACCTCGGGGTGCTGCGCCTCGCCGACGATAACGACCTGTACGCCGTTCCGTTCGGCGTCCGAAACCAGCTGCTGCGTGCGGCGCACATTGGGGCAGGTCGCGTCCACGATCTCCGCGCCGCGCGCCGTCAGATCCTCCATGACCTCGCGCCGCTCGCCGTGGGAGCGGATCAGCACCGCCTCGCCGGCGCGCGCCTCGCCGGAAGCGGCGATCCGCCGCATGCCGAGCGCCTCCAGCTCCGCGATGACGTTCGCGTTGTGGATAATGCTGCCGAGCATCGCGCCGCCGCGCACGCGCGCGGTCTGCTCCGCCAGCTCCACCGCCCGCTCCACGCCGTAGCAGAAGCCGGCGGACTTTGCCAGAATGACGTTCATTTCTTCTCGTACTCCCGTCCCAGAGCATAAGCGCGGCGCATGATCTCGTCGGCGTACTCCTGGTACTCCTCCGCCGTGCCGTGACGCGCGGCGGTCTTGGGCGCGTAGGGCTCGCCGAAGACAATATGCGTCATACGGAACAGCTTGCGCTTTTTGCCGGCGTAAACCGGCAGCAGCGGCGCGCCCGTGCGCATCGCGATCATCACGACGCCGCCCTTGGGGCGCACGTCGCCCTCGCGCTCGACGCGCGTGCCCTCCGGAAACACCAGCAGATGCGCGCCGTCCTTGATGGTCTTGATGGACGTCTTGACGGCGGCGAGGTCGCTGTGCCCGCGGTCGACGGGAAAACCGCCGAGATGCGTCAGAAGCCAGCCGAGGAAAGGCTTATCAAACAGCTCCTTCTTCCCCATGATGCGCACCGGCACGTTCCGCGGCAGCGCGAGGCAGATGAGGAACGGGTCAATGGCGTGGGCATGATTGCCGCAGAGCACCACCGCCCGATCCTTCGGCACGTTCTCTCGCCCGTGGATCGTAAACGGGAACAACAGCCAGAGGATCGGGTAAAAGATGAAATGAAAGATGCGATAAAATCTTGTCATTTCCCGATTTTCTCCCGTATCGTCCTGAGCAGCAACGTCCGGCTCTGCTCGAAATCGAGGTCCGAGGTATCGACCAGCACCGCGTCCTCCGCCTGCTTGAGCGGCGCGACGTCGCGGTGCGAGTCGTTGTAATCGCGCTCCTTGAGCTCGGCGAGCACCTCGTCGTAAGGCTTCGGCGTACCGCGCTGCTCCAGTTCGAGGAAGCGCCGCTTCGCGCGGACCTCCGCGTCGGCGGTGAGAAAGATCTTGACCTCCGCGTCCGGCAGGACGACCGTGCCGATGTCGCGCCCGTCCATGACGACGCTCTGCTCGCGCGCGAGCCTCCGCTGCATGTCCAGCAGGAACGCGCGGACCGGCGGCAGCGCCGACACGTCGGAGGCGTACATCGAGATCTGCGGCAGGCGGATATCGTCGGTCACGTCCTCGCCGTTTAAATACATGCGCTGCAGGCCGTCGTCCCCGTGCTTCATGCCGATCTCGATCGACGGCAGCATCGCCGAGACCGCCGCCTCGTCCCGCGGCGCAACGCCCTTGCGGAACGCCGCGAGCCCGATGACACGGTAGATCGCGCCGGTATCGACGTAAGTAATGCGCAGTTCCCTCGCGACCGCTTTCGCCAGCGTGCTCTTGCCCGCGCCGGACGGCCCGTCCACCGCGACGGCATAATGTTTCTCTGTCATAGCGCTCTCCTTATCTTTATCGTTCCGCGGCGGCCTCGCCGGCCGCCTTGCCCGTCGCCCACGCGATCTGTAAATTGAACCCGCCCGTGTAGGCGTCCACGTCCAGCACCTCGCCCGCGAAATACAGCCCCTCGACCAGCTTCGACGCCATAGTGCCCGGATCGACCTCGCCGACCTTGACGCCGCCGGAGGTGACGATCGCCTCCTCCACGCCGCGCGGGCCTGTGACCGCGATCTCAAACGCCTTGAGCGTTTTGATAAGAGCGCGGCGCTGTTCTCTCGTGACGGAATTTGCCTTTGTGTCCGCCGGAATCCCCGTGCGGCGCACCATAACAGGGATCATGCTCCTCGGCACAAGGCCGCCGAGCACGTTGTCGAAATCCTGATTGCTCCGCTCGGCAAAATCGCGCAGCAGGCGCTCGTCCAGCTTTTTTTCGTCGAGCGCCGGCTTCAGGTCGACGATAAGCCGGTAGCGGTCTTTCTCCCAATCCCGCATGTGCGCGCTCGCGGACAATACCAGCGGGCCGCTGACGCCGAAGTGCGTGAACAGCAGCTCGCCCAATTCTTCATAGATGATCTTGTTCTTTTGGTTGCGTGCCGTCAGCGTCACATTGCGCAGCGACAGCCCCTGCATCGCGGCGCAGTCAGGATCGTCGCTTGCGAGCGGCACCAGCGAGCCGCGCGGCGGCACGACGGTGTGCCCAACCTGTTTGGCGAGCCGATATCCGTCGCCGGTGCTGCCCGTCGCGGGATAGGACACGCCGCCGGTGGCGACGACCACCGCGACGGCGGGGTAGCTCGCACGCCCGCTTTTGACGCCCGCGACACGCCCGTCTTTCAGGACCAGCGCCGCCGCGCGGTCGGATACCAGCCTGACGCGCAGCCGCTTCAGCTCTTTTTCAAGCGCGCCGCTGACGTCGAACGCGCGGTCTGACACCGGATAGACGCGCTTGCCGCGCTCCACCTTCAGCGGGACGCCCAAGTCCTCAAAAAACGCCATAGTATCCCGCCCTTCCCAGCGGGAAAAAGCGCTGTAAAGGAACTTTCCGTTACGCGGCACATGAGCAATCAGCTCGTCGCAAGCGCTGTCGTTCGTCACGTTGCAGCGGCCTTTTCCCGTGATGTTGAGCTTCTTGCCGAGGCGCTCGTTCGGCTCCAGCAGCGTCACGCCCGCGCCCTTGCGCGCGGCGCTGATCGCCGCCATCATGCCGGCGGCTCCGCCGCCGGCGACAACGACCTCACTCATCTTCCACCTTGCCGAAAATCGAGAACTTCTCCCAGATATGCTCCAGCTCGGAAAAGCTGGCGGAAACGTCAGTGCCTTTTTTGCGCGCGCACGCGAGGATCAGCGCGTTGAGCATGCTCATCGGCGCGGCGAGCGAGTCGACAAACGAGATCATCTCGTTGTGGACAAGCAGCGCGCTCTCCGCAACGCGGGCGAGCGGCGACATCTCGCTGTCGGTCAGGCCCACGATGGTCGCGCCGCGGTCGCGGGCGAATTGGATCGTCTTGAGCGCAAGCTCCGAGTAGCGCGGAAAACAGATGGCGAACACCACGTCGCCGGGGCCGACGCGGAATATCTGGTCAAAGACCCCCGCGGCGCCGCCCTGCACGAAGGTCACGTTGTCGTAGATCAGGCGGAAATAAAAATTTAAGTATCCCGCGAGGAACGAGGACGAGCGGAAGCCCACAATGTAAATGCGCTTCGCGGCCGTGATCGTGTCCACCACGCGCTCGAACTCCGCGGCGTCCGTCTGGTCGATCGCCATGCGGATCTTCTCCATGTCGCGGTGCAGCACGTTCGTCACAAGATCGCTGCCGCCCAGCACGCCGTCCGACGCCTGGATGCGCTGAATGGACGTCAGCTTGCCGCGGATCATCTCCTGCAGCGCGCGCTGCATGCTCGGATACCCGTCGTACCCCAGCTGCGTCGCGAAGCGGACGACGGTCGACTCGCTCACCTGCACGGTTTTGCCGAGCTTGCTCGCGGTCATGAACGCCGCCTTGTCGTAGTTGTCCAAAATGTATCGCGCAATCAGCTTCTGACCCTTGGAAAAGCTGATCATGTTCTTTTCGATCGTATGTAATATGTTCTTCGCCATACGGTATTTCCCTATCTTTCGTCAAATTCGCGGACTTCCTCCACGGTCAGATCCCGCCACTTGCCGCTGGGCAGGCCGCCGAGCGGCAGATGATGCTCCGCCACGCGCCGCAGCCGCTTGACGTGCAGCCCCACGGCGGCGCACATGCGCCGGATCTGGCGGTTTTTGCCCTCGTGAATAATCATTTCCAATTCTGCCGTCTCTTTGCCCTCGCGCAGCGTGCTCACGCGCGCGGGACGGATCGGCTCGCCGTCGACCGCGGTCAACGCCGCGAGCCTTACCGCCGCGCCGCGCACGTCGCCGGCGACAGTCACGCGGTACGTTTTGTCGATTTCATAGCGCGGGTGAAGGATACGCTGCAGCCACGCGCCGTCGTTGGTCAACAGCAGCAGCCCCTCGGAATCGAGGTCGAGCCGCCCCACCGGCACAACGCGCGCGCCGCAGTCCGCGACCAGCTCCGCGACGGTGGGCCTGCCCTGTTCGTCGGACATCGTGCAGACATAGCCGCGCGGCTTATTGAGCATCAAATAGCGCTTTTGCTCCGGAACCGCCAGCGGCTTGCCGTCGACCAATATCTCGTCGGCGTCCGGATCGGCGCTTTGCCCCACCGAAGCGGCCGCGCCGTTGACGGTGACGCGTCCGGCTTCGATCCAAGCCTCCGCCGTCCGGCGGGAACACAGCCCCGAGGCGGCAATCAGTTTTTGTAACCGCTGCTCCAATACTCTCTCCTATCGCATCGCGCCGAACAGGGCGCGGAGCCTTGCCGATACCGTCGGTCTTGCCGCGGCTTTTGCCGCCCCGACGCCGTTCGCCGCAACCAACGCGACGCGCCCGACCTCTGTGCCGTCCAGCAGAACAACCGCTTCTCCGGCGCGCTGTCCCGCGTTCACCGGCGCCTGCGCCGCGGCAGGCGTCTCCACGCGCAGCGTCAGCGCTTCGCCGTCCGCGACCGGATACGAAAAGCCCTCCGCCGCGACAAGCGCCACACAGGGCGCTTCTCCGCCGCGCACGGCCGCCATCGCGTACGTTTCTCCGCGCTCCGCGGCGCTCCCGCGCCGGTACGACGAGAAGCCGTATTCGTAGAGCGCCGTGTGGTCCTTCCAATCGTCGCCGTCGTGCAGCGTCACCGCGACGAGCCGCAGCCCCTCGCGCTCGGCGCAGGTCACGAGCGTCCGCCCCGCTTTGCCGGTGTAGCCGGTCTTGCCGCCGATGCAGCCGTCGAGCGAAGCGAGCAGCTTATTGTGGTTTGACAACGTTCGCGTTCCCGCCGTCGCCGTCGTCGCGGAGACGATCTGCGCGAACGCCGGCACGCGCATCGCGTACGCCATCAGCCGCGCCATGTCGGCGGCGCAGGAATAGTGGCCCGCCGCGTCAAGCCCGCTCGGGTTCGCAAACGCCGTATGCGTCATGCCGAGTTCGGCAGCCGTCTCGTTCATCCACTCCACGAACCGCTCCGTGCCGCCGCCGCAATAGTCCGCGATGCACTCCGCCGCGTCGTTGCCGGACGGCAGCATCAGCCCGTAGAGCAGCGCCTCCATCGTGAGCCGCTCGCCCTCGGCAAGATACATCGACGAGCCCTCTTTGAGATGCTCGCGCTTGACCGTCACGACGTCTGTGAGACGGCTGTGCTCCAGCGCGACCAGCGCGGTCATGATCTTCGTCGTGCTGGCGATGGGCAGCTCGCCCGTCTCGTTCTTCGCGAGCAGCATACGCCCGCTGTCCGCGTCCAGCAGCACATAGGCGGACGCCGAGACCGGCGGCGCGGTGGCAGACTGACAAGGGATACCGCTTGTCAGATAAAGCGGCGCAAGGAGGACTAAAATGAATCGGCGCGCGGCGCGCGGCATAAGACCACTTCCTTAAACACAAGTGGTCTTAGTATGCCCAGACGCGCGCTTTAGTAGATGCCTTTTTCTTCTTTTTTCTTCGCGACGAAGTTCTCGACGCGGTCCATGACCTCGGGCACAAGATCGAGCACGCGGTCGATCGGGCCAACCGCCGGCAGCGCCACCGGCACGACGCGCGTAACGCCGTCCTTGATGATGAGAAAGCTGACAGGATCGATCTTGACGCCCGCCGCGCCCGCGCCGCCGAACTTGTCGACAGTCCTGCCGTAGTCGCTGCCGCCCGTGCCGAAGCCGAAGCTGACGCGCGAGACGGGAATGACCGTCACGCCGTCGGGCGTGGTGATGGGCTCGCCGATAATGGAGTTGGAATCGACCATCTCGCGGATCTTGGTCATCGTGGTCTCCATGAGGTCGCTCAACGGTTTCTTCTCGATAGTATCCATGTTCGTCTCTCCTTCTATGCGATTTTATCTTCCGTATCGTTTTGCACTTTCTGTTCCGGTCCCTTGTGCGCCAATTGGTCGTGTTTCTGCGCCTTTTTGAAGCGCAGGAACCACTTTGCCATCGGAACGACCAGCGCGAACACGATCGCAAACAGGTCGCATACGCGCAGCGAAAGCCCCACGCTGCCGAACGCCTCCGTGCCTTCCGCGTCGTAGTTCATGCGCAGGCGCAGCGACGGGTTCGGAATGTAGAACTTCTCCTCCGCCTTGGGCATCAGCGCGAACACCGCCGCATTCGCCATGCCGAAGCTCATCGCCACGTCCGCGGGATCGCGGCCGCCGAAGACGAGCGTCAGATCCAGCGGGTCGATACGCGTGCGCCGGCAGGCGCGCCGCACCATCGCGCCGAGCGCGGAAAGCGCGGTCTCAAGCAGATCGAGGATATCCTCAAGCGTCGGTTTCGGAATCGCGCGCTTTTTCTTCGGCTTTTCCTCTTTTTTCTCCTCCGGTTCCTCTGCCTTGGGCTTCTTTTCCTTCTTGGGCTTTTTCGGCTTTTTCTCTTTCTTCGGCAGAACGGTCAGCTTGATCGCGCCCACGCGCAGCCTGACGCGCAGCTCGTCCCCAAACGAAACGATCGCGCCGATACGCAGAAAACCGATCAAAAGGAAGACCAGCAGAATTATGCCGATGATCTTGAGCGCCGTCAAGCGACCGCCCCCTTTCGTGAAAGCTCAGTCTTCTTCCGGCAGCGCCGGCTCCGGCTCGGCCGGCCCGTCCGACATGTCGAACAGTCCGCCGTCGTCGCCGATGCGGAGCTGGCCCTCGGGCTCGATGCCCGGCATTTCCGGCAGCTCCTCAAGCGAGCTCAGATGGAACACGCGCAAAAATTCCTTCGTCGTACGGTACAGGCGCGGGCGTCCCGGCACCTGCAGGCGCCCGCACTCCTCAATGAGCTTGCGCTCCTGCAGCAGCCCCATCGTGTACGAGCTGTCCACGCCGCGCACTTGGTCGACGTAAGCGCGCGTGGTCGGCTGGTAGTAAGCGATGATGGTCAGCACCTCAAGCGCGGGCTGGCTCAGCTTCGCGCTCTTGCGGATCTCGAACGCCTTGCGGATCGCGTCCGCGTAGTCCGGCGCGGAGCAAAGCTGATACGCGTCGTCCATGCGCACAAGACGGATACCGCGCCGCTCGTAGGCATAGTGATCCTCGAGTTTTCGCAGCAGCATCTCCGCCGTCTCTTTGTCCAAGTCGAGCGCGAGGCAGATGCGGTCGATGGCGACCGGCTCGCCGGAGGCAAACAAAATGCCCTCGATGGCGGCCTCAAGCTCTTTTAAATCCCATGTAGCCAATGTGAACAATCCTCCGGATCATCGCCATAGTTCGCGGCTGCCGCGCCGGCGGCGAGCGCAATGGCGTCATTCTCTCACAGCGTCAGCGTTTCCGGCGCGTCCTTCTCATAATCCACCGTGCAGTCGGTATCCGAGCCCACGAGCCGAATGACCTTTTCGCGGCACAGCTCCAGCACCGCGATGAACGTCGCGACGATCTCGCTGCGCGAGCGGCTGCCGCGGAACAGCAGCAAAAACCGCGTAATGCCGAAGCTCTTGAGCCGGTCGACGATCTCGTGCGCCTTGTCCGTCACGGAGTACGGCTCGCGCCGCACGATCTCGTTAAACGCCGCCCGGTCCGGCGGCGCGAGCCGGTCGGCGCGGTCGGAAATTGCCTCCATCGCCTCGATGAGGTCGCCCTTTTCATGGTCGTATTCGTAGATCGCGCCGCGCTCCGTCGCCTCCGGCGGACGCGTCATCGTGTTGCGCCCGAACTCGCTGAGATTCGACATGGTCTCCGTCAGCATCTTGACGCGGAGATAGGTGTCCTTCTGCTGGCGCTCCTGCAGGGAGCGGATCAGCTCGTCCATCTCGCTCTGCGCCTCCTCGTCCTCAAGCGAGAGCAGCATGCGCGTTTTGATGTACATGAGATGCGCCGCCATCGTGATAAATTCGCTCGCGATTTCAAGATCGAGCCGCTTGCGCTGTTCGAGGTACGCGAGGTATTGGTCGAGGATCAACGCGATGGGGATATTCTGTATTTCGATCTTGTTTTTCGAGAGCAGAAACAAAATCAGGTCAAGAGGGCCTTCAAAGTCCTGCAAGGCCTCCTCGTTGCGCTCCTGCACGACGCTTTCGAGTTTAAAGATGGGATTGTCCATACCAAAAATCCTCAATAGAAGATCAGATTTACAAACGCGTTGTACACAGCGCTGACCGCCCGGCCGAGAAAGCCGTCGAGCACGCCGAAGAAAATGAGCGCGTAAAGCACAAACACGCCGTAGCGCTCATAGCGCATCAGTTTCATGTACGCCGCGTCCGGCAGCACCGCGAACAGCACCTTGGAGCCGTCGAGCGGAGAAATCGGGAGCAGGTTGAACACGCCGAGGCCGACGTTCATCTGCGCGGCAATCATCAAAAACGCGTAGAACCAGCCCCAGGCCGCCGTATCCGGCGAGCGGTAAAGGATCGCGCGGCCGCCCAGCATCAGCACGAGCGCCAGCAGCAGATTGGACGCCGGTCCCGCCAACGCGGTCAGCGCCATGCCCTGCTTGGGGCGCTTGAAGTACCGCATATCCACCGGCACAGGCTTCGCCCAGCCGAAGCCGAGCGTCAGCATCGCCGCGAGCCCGAGCCAATCAATGTGGTGCAGCGGATTCAGGCTCAATCGGTGCTCACGCTTCGCCGTCGGGTCTCCAAGCGCGTAGGCGGCAAGCCCGTGGCAGGTCTCATGCACCGTCAGGCAAAGCAGCACCGCAACGAGCCGCAGCGAAGCGGAGAGCATCGCGGTCATATCCAATGAGGCAAAATAATCCCGAAAGGCGTTCAACGCAGTTTCTCCCATGCGTTTATGCAAAAATCAGAGAATGATATACTTTAACTAGATTAGTATACCATTCCCTCTCGACTTTTACAAGCAATTTTTGCAATTTCCCCTGCATTTCCCCTGCAAAAAGACCGCGGCGGCTGCCGCGGTCTTTCAATATGCGTTATGCGCTTGTGTTTACTTCTTCAGGCCGGCGAGCTGCGCGATCTCCGCTGCAACGTCCTCCTGCTTCTTCTCGATGCCCTCGCCCTTCTCAAAGCGGACGGCGCCGACGAACTCGACCTTGCCGCCGAGCGCCTTGGCGGCCTTCTCCATGTACTGCTCGACCGTGACGTCGCCGTCCTTGACGAACGCCTGCTGGAGGAGGCAGTTCTCGGAGTAGAACTTGTTGAGCTTGCCCTTGACGATGTTCTCCTTGACCTGCTGCGGCTTGGCGGCCATCTTCGGGTCGTTGTCCATCTGGGCGAGCATGATCTTCTTCTCTTCCTCGATGACGGCGTCCGTGACCTGGCTCTTGTCCCAGAAGCGCGGGTTCAGCGCCGCGATCTGCATCGCGACGTCCTTGCCGATCTCGGTCGCGTCGATGCCGCCCTCGACCTTGAGGTTGACGATGACGCCGATCTTGCCGCCGGCGTGAATATACGGGACGGAAGTGTTCTCCGCAAAGCGCGCGAAACGGCGGACCTTGATGTTCTCGCCGATGACGAGGACCATCTCGTTCTGCTGCTCCTGCACGGTGCGCTCGCCGCCGTTGAACTTGAGCGCGAACAGCGCGTCGAGGTCGGCGGGATTCTCCTTCGCGACGGTTGCCGCAACGCCCTTGACAAAGTCCTGGAACTTCTCGTTCTTGCCGACGAAGTCGGTCTCGGCGTTGACCTCGACCGCGACGCCCACGCCGTCGATCACGCCGGCGTACGCCATGCCCTCGGCGGCGATGCGGCCGGCCTTCTTGGCGGAGGCGGCCATGCCCTTCTCGCGCAGCCACTCGACGGCCTTATCCATGTCGCCGTTCGACTCGGTGAGCGCCTTCTTGCAGTCCATCATGCCGACGCCGGTCATCTCGCGCAGCGTCTTTACGTCTTGTGCGGTAAATGCCATTTTCTGATTCCTCCAAATATTTATCAAAGTCGTGAAAACGGAGCGAGGCTCTGCCCCGCCCCGTCAAAGTGCAATTACGCTTCCGCCTCGGCTTCGCCCTCGGCCTTCTCAGCCACGGCGTCCTCCAGAACCTCGCCCTGCTTGCCCTCGATCATGGCGTTCGCCATGACGCCGGCGATCAGCTTGATGGCGCGGATTGCGTCGTCGTTGCCTGGGATCGGGTAGTCGATCTCGTCGGGGTCGCAGTTGGTATCCGCGATGGCGACGACGGGGATACCCAGCTTGTGCGCTTCCGCGATGGCGTTGCGCTCCTTGCGGGTGTCGACGATGAACAGCGCGCCGGGGAGCTTGTTCATCTCCTTGACGCCGCCGAGGTACTTCTCGAGCTTCTCGATCTCGCCGAGGTGCTTCATGACTTCCTTCTTGGGCAGCATATCGAACGTGCCGTCCTCCTGCATGCGCTTGAGCTGGTTGAGACGGTCGATACGGGTGCGCATGGTCTTGAAGTTGGTCATCATGCCGCCGAGCCAGCGCGCGTTGACATAGTACATGTTGCAGCGAAGCGCCTCGTCTCTGATGGCCTCCTGCGCCTGCTTCTTGGTGCCGACGAACAGCAGCGTCTTGCCGTCCTCGGAGAGCTGACGCACGAAGTTGTAGGCCTCTTCGAGCTTTTTGACCGTCTTTTGCAGGTCGATGATATAGATGCCGTTGCGCTCCGTGTAGATATAGGGAGCCATCTTGGGGTTCCAGCGACGGGTCTGGTGACCGAAGTGGACGCCTGCTTCGAGCAGGGCTTTCATGGATACGACGTTTGCCATTTTGTTTCTCCTTTTGTTTTGTTGTTGCCTCCGGAGACTTCAGCCCCTCTGCTCACCCTTGCGGGCACAAACAAAGAGTCCGCCTCCGTGCGGAATGCCCTGATAGAATAGCACAACGTTTCGCGGATTGCAAGTATTTTTTCAGGCAATACCTTATAATTTCGGCGCGCGGTATTGCCTTAGAGCTTTTACCATCTTTTTTTGCCGCGTTTTGGCGGCGGCGGTCCGTCGCGGCGCGGGAATGAATGCTCGATGAGGATCACGTCGTCCCCGATGCGCTTGATACAGCGCCAAGGTATGTAATACTCCTCCCCGCGCCCGAACAGTCCGAAAAACTTGAGCGGCCCCGGCACGATGATCGCCGTGATCTCGCCCTCGGGAATACGGATATCCAGATCGCCGACGTAACCGAGGCGGCAGCCGTCGTTGATGTTGATGACCTCCTTACAGCGGAGGTCGGTGAAGCGTTGGTCCATGATCCCACCTCTTTCCGTACATCGTATGTCGGAAAGAGGAAGTCCGATACCTTATACCCGCTTGTCCAGATAGCTCTCACGCATGTGCATGCCGATCGGGAACACGTCGAAGCCGTGCCCCTCGACCTGCGGCGCAAGCGGCTCCATGACGCAGGCGCAGAGCGCGGGAACGCCGGAACGCTCCGCGACCTCGGACGTGAACGCCCAACCGCTCAGCACATCGTCCGCCCGCGTCTGGCGGATCAGGTGCGCGTTTGAGACAAGCCCCGTGACGCGCAGCCCGGTCGTCCGTTCGATGCTGCGGATATGCTCCGCCGCTTTGTCCGCCGTGTCGCTGCCGGGCCGGTTTGGGTTGACCACGCAGAGCAATTGGTACGCGCCGGAATGAAAATATTTCTTAAACTGATTCAGGATCATCGCGCCGGCGGCGTCGCCGCCGCAGTCAAGCAGCACGCGGCAGCCCTCGTCCTCCAGCGGCGCGCGGACGGATGCGGAGATCACCTGCAGCTCGGAGCCGTTGCGCCCGTTGAACGGGTCGGAATACACCCTGACGCCCGCCGCCTCCAGCGCGTCCTGCCGCTCGCGGGATCGAAAGAACGGGTTTTCGATGTCGAGGTCGGCGACGGCAAGCCGCTCGTTCGTCCGCTGTGCCAGTTGAAAAGCGAGCGATACGCAGAACTCCGTCTTGCCGCTGCCGAAGTGTCCCGTTACCGCGATGATGCGCGGGCCGTTGAGCATCTGTTCCCAAAAAGCGTTCATATGCCGCTCCCATCATGTCATGTTTTTCGTCCATTCTATTTTCCCCCGCGGGGCGCGTCAACAGGCATTTTGCCCTATGAACGCGGCATCAAAACGCGGTTTTTTGTGCAAAAGGCAATATTGACGAAACAGCGCTTTACCGCGTAAAATCAATATACAACTTAGAAAGACTGTGACGAAGACGGTCGGAGGCAGAATTGGCCACAGAGAGCCGGCGTTTGCTGAGAGCCGGAGCAAGGCTGCTTCCAAGGACCCATCACTTCCGAGTCGGGGCGCTGAGCGGGCAACCGGGTAAGCTCCCTCGTGACGGCTGCGTGAAGGCCAGGGGCTTGTTGGAGCCTATGAGCGGCGCGAAAGCGCAATTTGAGTGGTACCGCGGGTGTAAGTTACGCTCGTCTCAAAGGAATTTGAGGCGAGCGTTTTCGTATGTCTCGCCAAGCACAGGAGGAACAAACTATGGTAAGCACAACCACCAACGCCCTGCTCGAAGTCGCGGAACGTATCCGCGAGCTGAGGATCCTCAGCGGCTACACAGAGGAAGAAATGGCGCGCATGACCGGCGTCAGCCTCGAAGAATACCAAGTGTACGAGGCGGGCGAGACAGACCTACCGTTCACCTTTATCCATAAGTGCGCGCTGACCTTTGGCGTGGAGATCATGGAGCTGATGGAGGGCGACACGCCGCGCCTGACCGGCTACGCCGTCACGCGCCGCGGCAAGGGCCAGCTCACCGCCAAGGAGCCTGGTATCGAGATCAACTCCATCGCTCCCCTCTTTAAAAACCGCAAGGCGGACCCCTATTGGGTGCGCTACGAGTACAGCGAGGCGGAGCAGCGTCAGCCGATCCATCAGGTCACGCACAAGGGGCAGGAGTTCGACCTGATCATCGAGGGCCAGATGAAGATCAAAATCGGCGAGCACACCGAGACGCTCGGCCCCGGCGACTGCATCTATTACGACTCCGGCAAGCCCCACGGCATCATCGCCACCGGCGGCGCGGACTGCACGTTCCTCGCGGTCATTCTCGCGGAGGAGGAGGTGCAGTGGGAGCACGGGCACATCGTCCAGCCCGACGAGGCGCTTGAGAAGAAGGCCGTTTCCCTGCTCAAGCCCGCGCCGGCCTATATGCGGGATTTCGTCACCGCGGCCGAGGACGAGACCGGCTATCCCCTCTCCGTCGAGTTCAAGAACACCGAACGCTTCAACTTTGCGTTCGACGTGGTGGACGCCATCGCGGAAAAAGAGCCGGAGCGCCTCGCGATGGTGCACCTCGACCGCGAGAAGCGCGAGCGCCGCTTCACGTTCGAGCAGATGAAGAAGATGAGCGCCCGCGCCGCCAACTACTTCCGCGCGCTGGGTATCCAGAAGGGCGACCGCGTGATGCTGGTCATGCGCCGCAATTGGGAGTTCTGGCCGGTCATCGTCGGCCTGCATAAGCTCGGCGCGATCGCTATCCCCGCCACCGACCAGCTGGTGGAAAAGGACTTCGAGTACCGCTTCCAGACCGCGGGCGTCAGCGCCGTCGTCTGCGCCGCCTACGGCAACTGCGCGGCGGAAGCGGAGAAGGCGATGGAGCGCTGCCCCACCGTCAGGCTGCGCGTCATCAGCGGCGGCACGCGCGAGGGCTGGCACAGCTTCGACGACGAGTATGAGATGTATTCGAGCCGCTTCCAGCGCACGGAGGAGAGCATCTGCGGCGACGACACGATGCTCATGCTCTTTTCCTCCGGCACCTCCGGCTATCCGAAAGCCGTCGACCACAGCTGCAAATATCCGCTCGGCCACTACGTCACGGCGCGCTATTGGCACTGCGTCGATCCCGACGGCGTCCACCTCACCATCTCCGACACCGGCTGGGGCAAGGCGCTCTGGGGCAAGCTGTACGGACAGTGGATGAACGGCTGCGCGACCTTTGTCTACGACTTCGACCGCTTCAGCGCGGACGATATCCTGCCGCTGTTCGCGAAATACAACATCACGACCTTCTGCGCGCCGCCGACGATGTACCGCTTCTTTATCAAGGAAGACCTGAGCAAATACGACCTCTCCTCCATCAAGCACGCCAGCATTGCCGGCGAGGCGATGAACCCCGAGGTCTACGAGCAGTTTAAAAAGGTCACGGGCCTTTCCATCATGGAGGGCTTCGGCCAGACCGAGACGACGCTCGTTATCGGCAACTTTGTCGGCACGACGCCCAAGCCCGGCTCTATGGGCAAGCCGAACCCGATGTACTCCGTCGAGCTCATGGGCGCGGACGGCAAGCCCGTCAGCACCGGCGACACCGGCGAGATTGTCGTCTACACCGGCGCGGGCAATCCCTGCGGCCTGTTCAAGGGCTACTATAACGCTCCGGAGGCGACCGCCGAGCATTGGCACGACGACTACTACCACACCGGCGATCTCGCGTGGCAGGACGAGGACGGCTACTTCTGGTATGTCGGCCGCGCGGACGACGTCATCAAGTCCTCCGGCTACCGCATCGGGCCGTTTGAGATCGAAAGCGTTATCATGGAGCTGCCCTATGTTCTGGAATGTGGCGTCTGCGCCGCGCCGGACGAGATCCGCGGTCAGGTGGTCAAGGCGTGCATCACGCTGACCAAGGGCGCCGAGGGCACGGACGAGCTGAAAAAGGAGATCCAGGACTACGTCAAAAAGCGCACCGCGCCGTACAAGTACCCGCGCATTGTCGAATTTCGCGACGAGCTGCCCAAGACAATCAGCGGCAAAATCATCAGAAACAAGCTGTAAAGATAGGAGAAACGACTATGAACAGACGATTCCGGCTCTCGTTCAACGCCGACAAGTGCAAGGGCTGCGAGATTTGCGTCAGCGTGTGCCCGAAGCATATCCTTGACATGGACGCGGCGGTGAACGCCAAGGGCTACCACCCCGCCTGCTGCACGGACGAGACGCAGTGCGTCGGCTGCGCCAGCTGTGCGCTGATGTGTCCCGACTGCTGCATCAGCATCTATAAATTAGAGGAGGGCGAGGCATGAGCAAGATCCTGATGAAAGGCAACGAAGCCTTTGGCGAAGCCGCGATCCGCGCGGGCGTCAAGTGCTATTTCGGCTACCCGATCACGCCGCAGAACGAGGTCCCCGAGTACATGAGCCACGAGCTGCCCAAGGCGGGCGGCGCGTTCCTGCAGGCCGAGAGCGAGCTCGCCGCCGTCAACATGGCGTTCGGCGCGGCGGCCGCCGGCGGACGCGTGTTCATCTCCACCAGCTCCCCCGGCCTCGCGCTGATGCAGGAGGGTCTGGGCTTCATCTGCTCCACGGAGGTGCCGCTCGTCGCGCTGAACGTGTCGCGCGGCGGCCCCGGCGTCGGCGGTATCCAGCCCGGGCAGGCGGACTACATTCAGGTCACGCGCGGCGGCTACAACGGCGACGCGAAGATCCCCGTGTTCGCGCCCGCCGGCATTCAGGAGTGCGTCGACCTCATCTATGAGTGCTTCGACATCGCGGAAAAGTACCGCAACCCCGTGATGATCCTCGCGGACGCGATGATGGGCCAGATGATGGAGCCCGTCGAGCTGCCGCCCAAAAAGGAGATCACGCCGGTCGACAGGATTCCGCAGGTCAAGCCGTGGGCCATCACCGGCACCGGACAGCATGAGGGCAGAAACGTCATCTTCTCGCTGCGCATGCAGCCGGACGTGCTGGAGGCCCATGTTGAGCACATGTTCGAGAAATACGCGCGGGCGGAAAAAGAGCTGGTGCGCTACAACACCATCGGGCTCGAGGACGCCGAGGTCGTGTTCGTCGCGTTCGGCACGATGTCCCGCCTCTGCGTCGAGACGATGGAGATTATGGCGGAGCGCGGCGTCAAGGCGGGCCTGATCCGGCCTATCAGCCTATGGCCCTTCCCCGAAAAGGCGTTCGACGAGATCGGCCCCGGGACGAAGCTCGTCATCTCCACAGAGCTGTCTATGGGCCAAATGATCTACGACGTCAAGGTCGCGGCGAAAAACCGTTGGCCCGTCGGACTGATCCACCGCACCGGCGGCATCGTGCCGTCGTCCATCGAGATTGCGGACCGCGCGATGAAGCTCTTGGAGGAGGTGAACGCCAGATGAAAACCGTATTTGCTCCCACCGCCGGCATGGTGCCGACCGACACCAGCTACTGCCCAGGCTGCTCTCACGGCGTGGCGCACCGACTCATTATGGAGTGCCTCGAGGAGCGCGGCGATTTGGGCCGCGCCATCGGCGTCGTGCCGATCGGCTGCGCCATCAACGCGCACCACTTTATGAACGTCGACATGTGCGAGTCCACCCACGGCCGCGCGCCCGCCATCGCGTCGGGCATTCGCCGCGTCCACCCCGACAAGGTCGTGTTCACCTATCAGGGCGACGGCGACCTCGCGTCCATCGGCGCGGGCGAGATCGTCCACGCGGCGCACCGCGGCGAGAAGTTCACGACGTTTTTCATCAACAACGCCATCTACGGCATGACCGG
This sequence comes from Oscillospiraceae bacterium, assembly GCA_017458025.1. GTDB lineage: Bacteria > Bacillota > Clostridia > Oscillospirales > Oscillospiraceae > Hominicoprocola. Next base: position 17,832 of record JAFTGG010000172.1, read on the forward strand.
CGGCCAGATGGCGCCGACCACGCTCATCGGCCAGAAGGCGACGACCGCCGTGGACGGGCGCACCGTCGAGCAGGCGGGCATGCCGCTGCGCGTGTGCGAGATGCTCGCCACCATCGACTGCGCGGTGTTCGTCGAGCGCGTCATGCTGAACAACCCCGCGAATGTCCGCAAGGCGAAAAAGGCCGTCATGACCGCGCTGGACATTCAGGCGGCGGGCCTCGGCTTCACCTTCGTCGAGTTCCTCTCCGCCTGCCCCACCAATTGGGGCCTCGCGCCGGTGGACGCGCTCAAGTGGGTCGAAACCGACATGGCGGCGTACTACCCCGTGAAGAATTTCAAGCGTCCGGAGGGTTACTGAGATGATTAAAAAACTCTTTTTCGCCGGCAGCGGCGGACAGGGCGCGCTCGCCATCGGACAGCTCATCGCGAAGGCGGCTATGGAGGAGGGCAACGAGGTCACCTACCTTCCCTCCTACGGCCCCGAGATGCGCGGCGGCACCGCCAACGCGACGGTCGTCATCTCCGACAAGCCCATATCCTGCCCGCTCATCAACGAGTGCGACGTGCTGGTGGTGATGAACCTCCCCAGCCTCACCCTCTTCGAGCCGATGGTCAATCCCAACGGGCTGCTGTTCATGAACAGCAGCCTCATCCCCGAAAAGGCGAAGCGCTCCGACATCAGGGTCGTCGAGGTCCCCGCCAACGACGAAGCCGAGAAGCTCGGCATCGAGCGCGCCGCGAACATGGTCATGCTCGGCGCGATTTTGAAAGAGACCGGCATCGTCGGGTTCGAGACCGTCTACAACGAGCTGGAGCACATGTTCTCCGGCCGCAAGGCGAGGTTCCTTGAACCGAACCGCAAGGCCGTCGACCTGTATTTGTAAGGAAGGAGTTCCGCGCTATGCTGAATATTCGTATTGAAAGAACCACCGCGCCCAAGGCGAAGCCCGATATGTCGAGGGTCAGCTTCGGCACGACCTTCACCGACCACATGTTCCTCATGGACTATAACGACGCCGAGGGCTGGCACGACGCGCGCATTGTGCCCTACGGCCCGCTGCCCATCGAGCCGAGCGCCGCAGTGCTCAACTACGCCATGAACGTGTTTGAGGGGCTCAAAGCCTACCGCACGGACGAAAACAAGATCCAACTGTTCCGCCCCGACTGCAACATCGAGCGCATGAACAACTCCGCCGACCGTCTGAGCCTGCCCCGTCTTGACCCTGACGACGCGCTGCAGGCCATCAAAACGCTCGTCCGGCTCGATCAGGATTGGGTGCCAAGCGGTGAGGGGGAATCCCTTTACATTCGCCCGATCGTCATGTCTGTCGAGCCTGACGTTTCGCTCCACTGCACGGAGCGCTGCCTGTTCGTCGTGATCCTCTCCCCCGTTGGCTGCTACTATAAGACCGGACTCAAGCCGGTGAGCATCGCCATCGAAACCGAGGACGCGCGCACCGTGCGCGGCGGCACGGGCTACGCCAAGTGCGGCGGCAACTACGCCGCGGCGCAGCGCGCGGGCATGCGCGCCGAGGCGCAGGGCATCTCGCAGGTGCTCTGGCTCGACGGCGCGACGAAGCAGTACATCGAGGAAGTCGGCAGCATGAACGTCATGTTCAAAATAAACGGCGAGATCGTCACCCCGACGCTTGAGACCGGCACGGTGCTGCCCGGCGTGACGCGCCGCTCAATCCTGCAGCTTCTGCGCGACAAGGGCGAAAAGGTCACGGAACGCCTGTTCTCCGTCGACGAGTTCGTCAGGGCTGTCGAGGCGGGCGCCATCGAAGAAGCGTGGGGCTGCGGCACCGCCGCCGTCGTCTCGCCCATCGGCAAGCTCATCTACAACGGCAAGGAGTACCAAATCGGCGACGGCAGCATCGGAACGCTGACGCAGGCGCTCTACGACGAGCTGACCGGTATCCAGTGGGGCCGCATCGCCGACGCGCACGGTTGGATCACGCCCGTTTGCTGACAAAATTTCGGACTTGCTGAAAAGTCCATCGAAAGCGCCCGAAAAGTAAAAAATATATCCGTCTCCCGCGTCGTATGTTTCTATTCCGCACGGAAAAAATAGAACTATCAACGACGCGGGAGATGGTGCTTTATATTAGGCAAGGTTGAAATATGCGGCGTCAACACGTCGAAGCTTCCGGTTTTGTCCGCCTCCGAGATGGACGCTCTGTTCCTGCGCGTCAAAAGCGGCGACGTACAGGCGCGCGAGACGCTGGTCGAGGGCAACCTGCGGTTGGTGCTCTCCGTGATCCAACGCTTCGCGGGGCGCGGCGAGAATGCGGACGACCTGTTTCAGGTCGGCTGCGTGGGACTCATCAAGGCGATTGATAACTTTGACGTCAGCCAGAACGTCCGGTTTTCGACCTATGGCGTGCCGATGATTATCGGGGAAATCCGCCGGTACCTCCGCGACAACAGCTCGATCCGCGTCAGCCGCAGCATGCGAGACACGGCGTACCGCATCCTCCAAGCCCGTGAAAAGCTCCAGCGCGAGTCACAGCGCGAACCGACGGTGGAGCAAATCGCAAAGGAGCTGGATATCCCGCGCGAGGAGGTCGTCATGGCGATGGACGCGGTAGTGGACCCCGTGTCGCTCTCGGAGCCCATCTACTCCGACGGCGGCGACACGGTGACGGTGATGGATCAAGTGCGCGACACGAAAAACACCGACGAGGACTGGCTGGAGCACATCGCGCTCAAGGACGCGATGGCGCGGCTGACGCCCCGCGAGCGGCGGATTCTGGCGCTGCGCTTCTCCGACGGCAAGACGCAGATGGAGGTCAGCGATGAAATCGGCATCTCGCAGGCGCAGGTCTCGCGGCTGGAGAAAAACGCCATCAAAAGCATCAAGAAGCAGATATAGCAAAACGCACGGCGGTTTTCGCCGTGCGTTTTTGGTTTACAGCTCGCGCTTTTTGTACAGCGCGATCGACAGCCGCCACGAGAGAACGTAGAGCAGCAGCGGGAACACGCAAAGCGCCCAGTTGGGCACGGGAAACGCGTCGAACCGGCTCGTCGGGCGGTCGGCCACATAGGCGATCCCCACTCCGCCGAAGACCGCGCCGGCAAACACGAGATAGGCGATCCGTCCTTTTTCCGCGCCGAACCGGAACAGGATCGGCAGCATGATCGCGGAAGCCAGCAGCCCGAGGGAGATCGCCACCGTGACCGCGTCGCCCAGCCCCTCCCGATCGAAGGCGAGGTACAGAACCGCCTGCAGCGCGAGATAGAGCGCCGTGCAGATCGCGCCGTAGAGATATTTCTCCGTCACATACTGCGCGCGGGAGACGGGAAACGCCTGCGCGTAGACCGTCCATTTCTCCCGGTCGTCGTAGGAATAGAGCGTCACCGGCATCATTGCGACCATGACGCTCGGGTATGCCATAAAAAAGCTGTTTTGCGGGTTGAACACGGACGTGGCCAAAAACAAGGCGATCCCGATCAAATAGATCCGCAGATATTTGACCGTCAGATACCAATCTTTCAGCAAAAGCCCTTTCATCTCACTGCTCCCCCTTTCGCCATCATCACGAACAACTCCTCGATATCCACGCGCCCCGGCTCCATGCCGCGCGGCGCGTCCTCTTTCTTCATCAGCGCCTCGACGCCGTAGGGCGTCTCGCGCCTGCCAAGCACCGCCGACGGTTCGAGCGCCGCGAAGTCCTCCGCC